>SUXY01000117.1 GCA_015060705.1 Bacteroides sp.
GAAATCTGCAATATGCTGGATTTCCCCAATCCTTCTTTCTTCGGAAAATTCGTCAAGCAGCAATTAGGATGTTCACCCTTAGAATTCAGAAAAAGGAAGATGAAGCAATAGAAACAATTGATGCCAACTCCTGTTCACTCATGGCGGAACGAGTACATACGGTGCAGGGTAATGTGTATCGGGTAGTGGAGGTGGGATGAAACTAGGCTGAAGGCAGAAAGGGAGCTGCCTTCAGCGCAAACCCACTGATAATCAAAGAGTCTGAAGGCTGAAGACAAAAATAATTCTTGGAAACAGTATATATGTTAACACAAAAATATTTAGCAAATCATCCAACTTTCAGATTTTTCATTACCTTTGCAACCGAACTCGAATGGTGGTGTCCGGTAATGCCTTTGGCTACCGTGGCTGAGATTATACACATTGCACCAGTACAGATAATGCTGACGCTGGAAGTTTGGAGTCTACGTTTTGGTACCTCCCCTATATAGGGATGATTCTACATACCGTACCACTATTTTGAGCTAACTGTAAAAAAATAGTGGTATGAATCCGAAAAAAACTTATCCAATTGTATTGTCGATTGCCGGTTCCGATTCTTCGGGAGGAGCCGGAATACAAGCCGACCTCAAAACATTCTCTGCCCTTGGGGTGTATGGAGCAACGGCCATTACAGCCATTACTGCCCAAAACACGCTAGGGGTACACGCCCAATGTCCTATCCCTCCCGAAATGGTATATGACCAGATTACGGCGGTCGTAGACGACCTTCACCCTTCGTTTGTCAAAATCGGGATGCTATCGAATGCCGAAATCGTCCTTGCTGTAGCAGAAGCACTCGGCAAGTACTCGCTTTCGATTGTCCTCGACCCCGTCATGGTATCGAGCAGCGGACATCGCCTGTTGTCCGTCGAAGCACAAGACTTGGTCAAGAAAAAGCTGCTCCCGATGGCGATGCTCATCACTCCCAACCTACCGGAAATGGAAGCACTGACAGAGATGCCCCTTTCCACCTATGCAGAGAAAGAAAAGGCAGCCAAACACCTCATGGAATATGGCGCCCAAGCCATTTTGCTGAAAGGAGGACACGAAGAAGGAGACATCAAAACGGATATTCTATTTTCTCCTTCGGACAACGGTATTCAGTCTTTGTTGTTCTCGTCCGATTCCATTCCTACCCGAAACATTCATGGTACCGGCTGTACCCTTTCTTCTGCCATTGCCGCTTATCTAGCGAAGGGGCTTTGTCTGGAAGAAGCGATTGCGGCTGCCAAGAAATACATCAGCGAAGCCATCCGTGCCGGTGCCGACATCGAGATAGGACACGGTTTCGGTCCCGTAAACCATGGTTTTAACCCGCTAAAAATGCAAGTCCATGTTAACCCATAATTCCCGATTACAGTTTATCACGCATTACACGGAGAAATACTCCTATGTAGATTCGGCACGCATCGCCTTGGAAGGTGGTTGTCGCTGGATTCAACTTCGGATGAAGGATGCCGATGCCTCTACTTTGGAAGAGACTGCTCTTATCGTACAGAGAATGTGCAAGGACTATGGAGCGACTTTCATCATCGATGACCATGTGTCATTGGTCAAGAAAATAAAAGCGGATGGAGTGCATCTGGGCAAGAACGACATGCCTATCGCAGAAGCCCGTCAGTTATTGGGGAATTCCTTTATCATCGGAGGTACGGTCAATTCGTTGGACGATGTGTTGGCTACATGCCAATCGGCTACTCCTGATTATTTCGGTTGTGGACCTTTCCGCTTTACATCGACCAAGAAGAACCTGGCTCCTATCCTCGGTCATGAAGGGTATCGGAACATCCTTCAGGGAATGAAAGAAGCAGGTATCTGCATTCCGTTGGTGGCCATTGGAGGTATCGGAAAAGAAGACATTCCTTCATTATTGGAAAGTGGAGTGCATGGCATCGCACTGAGCGGCAGTATTCTTCGTGCGGAAAATCCGGTAGAAGAGATGAAAGAAATCATTTCAATACCCCAACTTGTCATCCAGAGCGAAGCGAAGGATCTCGAAAACATCCACGTGTATGCTACCGAGATTCTTCCTCCCTTCGGTCGTCTGAATGACAAATAGTGTTAACAAGTATATCATTCCATAAGATTATAAACTTTTAAATGTAAGAATCATGATTGAAAGAAACGTATCCCAAGGTATTATCAGTACCTATTTCAAGAAGTTGGAAAGAAACCTGGATTTGGATGTAGCCATTGTGGGCGGTGGTCCTTCCGGTATTGTTGCGGCTTATTACCTCGCCAAAGCCGGACTGAAAGTGGCTCAGTTTGACAGAAAGCTTTCGCCCGGCGGTGGCATGTGGGGCGGTGCCATGATGTTCAACCAAATCGTTGTTCAAAAAGAAGCGCTGCATATCATTAAAGAGTTCGACATCAACTACGAAGCGTACAATGAAAATCTGTATGTGATGGACTCAGTGGAAAGCACCTCAGCTTTATTATACAAAGCCGTTCATGCAGGAGCAACTATCTTTAATTGCTACTCCGTAGAAGATGTTATCTTCAAGAACAACGAAGTGAGCGGCGTGGTAGTCAACTGGAC
>SUXY01000118.1 GCA_015060705.1 Bacteroides sp.
GTAGGAAACCATAGATGCAGATGTAACAATAGCAGCCCACGCTATATGCGTGAGAACCACTATGCTATCCTTGCATCTAAATGAAAATTTCCTACGTTTTCAAGTACAAGATAAGCATAATGCTTCTTATTTTTCTCTAATGTATTGGAAGAGTAAGTCTCTAACCATCCGCAAAAATACAAAAAAGCTCGTAAAAACTTAGTCACAAATCAACCAATCCATGACGCAAATCGCTCAATCCGTGTCACGGATTAACTTTTAGATGCAGGCTTTTGAGAGTTTATATATAGGCATGAAGAAGAATGTGAGTAATCAGAAAGAAGAATTGTAAAAAGTGCAGTGCACGATTCGGCACTGCAACTATCTGATAAACAACATGTATAACGCAAGTGATAAAGTGAAGTTATTTCTCCTTCAAATCCTCCGGAGCCACCAACTTATAAAGCTTGTCGCTCGAACGAATCTTTTCCGGAACTTTGAACGATACACGCTGACCTTTCTTTACCACATCCACCGGTTTCAAATCTACACGAGCCTCATCGAGCGTCAAGAAAAGGGCACCGGTAGTAGGGCCAGTAATCAAAAGCTTGTCGCCTACCTTCATTTCAGCAGCTTCTACCAAGAACTCGGCCACACCAATGTTGGAGAAATAACGAATGCCCTTGCCCACATAGACCTTGCGTTCGGTAGCTTCCGAACCATAGTTGCGGCTCCATTCGCCCAAACGTTGGCCCAAGTAATAACCATTCCAAAATCCACGGTTGAAGACGGTCTTCAGACGAGTGTCCCATGCTTCCTTCTTTTCGTCGGTGAAGGTACCTTCCAAGTACGAGCGGATGGCTTCCTTGTAACATTCCACCACCGTGCGGACGTATTCAGGACCACGGGCACGACCTTCAATCTTGAACACCCGCACACCGGCTTCTATCATCTCGTCCATGAAATGTATGGTCTTCAAGTCCTTAGGCGACATAATGTATTTGTTGTCCACTTCGAGTTCGATTTCGCTATCCTTATCACGCACTTCGTATGCACGACGACAAATCTGCATACAAGCACCTCGATTGGCTGAAGCGTTCATCTCGTGCAAGCTTAGATAACACTTGCCCGATACCGCCATACAAAGTGCTCCGTGACAGAACATTTCAATACGAATCAATTCACCCTTTGGACCCTTAATCTGTTCTTTCTGAATAACCTCATAGATTTCACGTACCTGCTTCAAATTGAGTTCACGGGCCAATACCACTACATCGGCAAAACGGGCATAAAACTTCAAAGCTTCAGCATTACTGATATTGAGTTGGGTAGAAAGATGCACTTCCTGACCTACCTCGTTACAATAGGACATTACTGCCACATCAGCTGCAATCACCGCACTGATACCGGCTTCCTTTGCTGCATCGACAATGGTTCGCATCAACTTGACATCTTCGTCATAGATAATCGTATTGATAGTTAAATAGCTCTTGATGCCATGCTCGTCGCAGATCTGAGCAATCTCACGCAAATCATTAATGGTAAACGTACTTGCCGAACGAGCACGCATGTTCAAACTTTCGATGCCGAAGTAAATCGAATCAGCACCTGCCTGGATAGCGGCAGCCAACGACTCACGGGAGCCGACAGGAGCCATGATTTCAAAGTCTTTTATATCGTACATAAAAACGTTTTGTTGAAGTTGTATGCAAAGGTAGCGGTTTTTTCTGTATTTTTGCAGACAAATAGCAGACAATCTATGAAAATCAGAAATATAGACTTAGGTGAGCAGCCCATTGTATTGGCTCCAATGGAAGATGTAACCGACCCTGCCTTCCGACTGATGTGCAAGCGGTTCGGTGCGGATATGGTATATACCGAGTTTGTATCAGCAGACGCTCTCATCCGTTCGGTCAACAAGACGATGGCCAAACTGAACATTGATGAACAGGAACGTCCGGTGGCCATTCAAATCTATGGAAAAGATGTGCCGACCATGGTAGAAGCCGCCAAAATCGTGGAAGAAGCCAAACCCGATATCCTCGACCTGAACTTCGGTTGCCCTGTAAAAAGAGTAGCAGGAAAGGGAGCCGGTGCAGGTATGCTCCAAAACATCCCTTTGATGCTGGAAATCACAAAGGCTGTGGTAAATGCTGTTAAGATTCCTGTAACAGTAAAGACCCGTCTTGGTTGGGACCACGACCATCGCATCATTGTGGATTTAGCTGAACAATTACAAGATTGCGGCATTGAAGCACTGACGGTACATGGACGAACTCGTGCCCAAATGTATACAGGTGAAGCCGACTGGACACTAATAGGCGACATCAAAAAGAATCCACGTATCCATATCCCAATAATTGGTAATGGGGATGTAACTTCTCCTCAACGGGCCAAAGAATGTTTCGACAAGTATGGCGTAGACGGCATCATGATAGGTCGTGCCAGCTTCGGTCGTCCATGGATTTTCAAGGAAGTGAAACATTATTTGGAAACAGGCGAAGAGCTTCCTCCATTGTCTTTCGACTGGAAAATGGAAACCCTCCGCCAGCAAGTGTTAGATAGTGTAAAGTTATTGGACGAACGCCGAGGCATCCTTCA
>SUXY01000043.1 GCA_015060705.1 Bacteroides sp.
CCCATAATCATGTAACATTCGGCAATCTCTCTATTGGAATAGCCAAATCCCTTCATATCAAAGTATTGCTTGCACTCTTGCAAGGTGAAAGGCTCAATAGGCATACGATGTGTCAGACGGTTATGTAATCCGCCCCGATTGTTTATCAGCTTGTCTATCATCCAGGAAGTTGCCGAACCGCAAACTATTAATTTAATATCTGAACGGGCTGAAGCCCATGAATTCCAGAAATGTTCCAAAGCGGCGACAAAATTAGATTTAGGCGTATCCAACCATGGAAGTTCATCCATGAAAATGATTTTCTTCCCTTCAGGTAAACTTTCCAAGTACAAGCTCAAAGATTCGAATGCATACAACCAATTTCCCGGTACAGGAATATCTTTCCCGCTGTACTTACGAAGTTCCAACGTAAAATTCAACAGTTGGTCTTGCATAGTGACATTATCCATACCAGTTATATAGAAAGAAAACTGGTCTCCCAATAGTTTTCTGACCAAAAAGGTCTTTCCTACACGGTGACGGCCATAGATAGCAATAAATTCTGATTCTTCTGAATTTATATAGCGAATCAAACTTTCCTGTTCCTTCTTTCTTCCAACAATGTCCTTATTCATGTCATGCGGTATTAAAACTTGCGTAAAGCAAGGTAAAAATATTGGATTACGCAAGTTTTACCACCCCATTAAACATCATGACCCCATAAAAAAGGCATCCCTTTCGGAACGCCTTTTAATCTATTATCGCTTCGGAATATCCACAAACGTTTCTTTCTGTCCTTTCAAGTGTTCAGAGAAGTAGTCAACCAAACGCCAGTAGAAGTATTCGTTCATATCGCCGAAGCCATGACGCTGCTGCGGAAGCATGAGCATATCGAAACGTTTGCCGGCACGAATCAATGCATCGACTACACGCATGGTGTTACCCGGGTGTACGTTGTTGTCGATATCACCATGGATGAGCAACAAGTGTCCCTTCAAATTCTTGGCAATCTGCGGATTGGTCGCAATCTTATAGACAAAGGTAGTATCGCCCTTTTCGCTGATTTGTTCCTTCACACCATGATGAGTTTCACTCCACCAACGGTTGTAGATATTGTTGTCATGATTACCTGCACAAGATACGGCAGCCTTGAAGAAGTCAGGATACTGGCACATGGCAGCAGTACTCATGAAACCACCACCCGAGTGTCCGTGGATACCCACCTTATCAATGTCGATGAACGAGTGACGGTTGGCCAACTGTTCGATGGCATACTTGTGGTCTGCCAACGGATAGTCACGCATGTTGCCATAGCCCCAGTTGTGATACCACTTCGAACGGCTTGGGTGACCACCACGCTGACCTACTGAAATCACGATGAAACCAGCCTGAGCCAAGCGGTCAGTACGCGGGCTCATGCGAGTAAACGGATAGTAAACGGCTTCTACCTGAGGACCCGGATATACATAGTCCACAATCGGATAAACCTTGGTAGAGTCGAAGTTGAATGGCTTGTACATCACGCCATAGAGGTCGGTTACACCGTCAGCAGCCTTTACAGTAAAGAGTTCCGGGAACTTATAGCCGTTGGCAAACAATTGCGAGAAGTCACTTTCCTGCAAGTCCATCACCTTGTTACCTTGATTATCGAGCAATACAGCAGTCGGGATGGTATTGACACGTGAATAGTTATCCACTACAAAACGAGCATCATCGTCCACTTCTGTCTGATGGAAGAAGTCACCTTTGGTAATCTGCTTCAAGCCAGTACCGTCTGCATTGACACGATAGAGATGTTCGTAGTACGGATTTTCACCCTTGTTGCGACCATTGGCCGTAAAGTAGATGACACGTGCCTTTTCGTCCACCTTCAAAATTTCTTCCACGTGCCAAGGGCCCTTGGTGATGCGGTTCTTCAAGTTACCCTTGTCATCATACAAATAAAGGTGTGCCCAACCATCGCGTTCGCTCCAATGAACCAATTCCTTGCCACCGTTCAACGTCTTCAACGAACGTGTTTCCTGATAAGTGTTCATACGTTCCTTGATGACCGGCACGATGCTGTCTTCGCCAATGGTATACGAGCAAACATCGATGCGATACAAGTCACGGCTGCTACGGTTCAAGAAGAAACGGTTGTTGTCGCCTTGCCATACAGCGATGCGTTCTTCCATATCGCGTTGCTTCTGTTCCATCGGCTTGTACTGAATGCTGATGGTCTGGTCCTTGTAAGCAGCTGTCTTGATTTCCTTACGGGTATTGTTCTGCATGTCGAACAAGTAAGTATGTACGATCGGTGCTTCCTTTTCACCCGGCATCTGGTACTTGTAAGTTTCGAGAGTAGGACGTGGCTGAGCCATCACATTGATGACCCACAACGGCTTCACGGCACGATTGTCCGATACGGTCATCACGAAGTGACGTGAGTCTGGAGACCATGCACCGTATACACCACGACGCTTGCCGTTACAGATAGTATCGGTGTTCAACACATTGCGAGGAATACCGTAACCGAAATCTTCCATACCATCGGTAGTCAACTGGATTTCCACAATGGTAGAGTCCTTTTCGTTCTTCTTTGCCTTCAAGTAGTCTTCGTAACTCATCTTGTACAAGTTCAAGTCCTTGGCATACACCACAGTCTTCTTGTCCGGAGAGATAGAACCCCACATCAGGCGCTTCGGATCTTCTTCTTTGTCCTTCAAATGAGTAAGTTTGCGAGTTGGATAGTCGTATGAGAAGTAAAACACTTCTTTCTTTGCCTTACCCTTCTTTTCACCCTTCTTTGGCTTAGCATCGCGAGAAGACTGCACTTCGAAAGTGAAAGTACGTCCGTCTTCTTTCGCCTTCAGTTTACGGATAGGCAATTGGCGAGCTTCAAATGGGTCTTGTACAATTTCAGTCAACTGAGCCGCCATCTCTTCACGGTCGAAGAGCAAGTTCTTGGTGCGAGCAGTTGGATTCACCACATACCAGAACGTACCTTCACTAGTCTTGTACTCATACCAGAAGTTATTTCCTTGTTGGAACCAATGTGGGTCTACAGTCGTTGAGAACAACATGGTACTCAACTTGGGTTGTGTGAATTTCTCTGCCTGAAGATATTCAGGGAGTCTTTCTTGCGCCTTCAATGCGGTGGAAACGCCCAACAAACCTACTACCGCCAAGGCCATTACAAACATTCTTTTCATCATTATTGCAGTTAATTGTTTTTCATTGGCGGCAAATGTACGATATTTTCAGTATTTCCCAAAACAATCCTCTCTAATTGAGATAAATTCTCTCCAATAGCTTCTCAGCCCAAAGATGTTCAGCAGCTATCCATTCCGCATCTTCCTCTGTATGTGGTTGCTGAAACATGAAATTCAATTGCTCTTGATATTTCTTCAGCATATCCACCGTATTCACCTTCATATTCTCACGAATCAGCAACAATATACGCATTTTCGTTATATTCACATTCTCTACCTTTGCCACCAAATCCGCCTTATCCAAATAAAGCAAACATTCAGCATTACTTTCAGGCGTATTCGATTGTTTCATCAAACTTCTTGCCACCATCAAATAATCGTCTGCACATGCTAAACCATTATTAATATTCTTCATGGCCAAGAATTGAGCATTTCTATATTGTTTGTTATAATCCTGCATAGCCGCTTCAAAACTAACAACACCCATCATTTTCGTCAAAAAATTCCTGTCAATCGGCGAGAAAGTTGGTTCACCTAATCTTGCCAACCGTTCTTCCAATGTCCCATACACTCCATATTTTGAAAGCGTTTCCACATCGTTTTCCCGTTTGTAATAAGCATATACCTTTTGCAGTGCTGATGTAAGGGCGTCTTTGGATTTTCCCATACTTTGTAAATAAGTAATAGCGAGTTCATCCGCCTCTTCCTCAAACTTGGGCGAATAATCCAATCCCATACGTTTGGTTATCTTTTCATTTACCAAAGCCTGAATAACCCCATTCGTTTCAAAAAGCAACCCTGGTTGGTAATAATCATAACGTTCATATAATGCCATTTCTGCAGCAGCTACCACTCCATCAGCCACAGCGCCCCAAAATGCTGCCCGATTTGCCCGTGCAACATTCTGTTTGATTGTAAATAATGCATGATCCATTAAATAATGAGAAATCTCACGAAGCAACAAAGCTCTCAATTCATCTTCCGTATCTAAAGCAGCCAACAGACCTGTTGAGACAAGCAATGTCCCGTTTCCAAGCATCATCATATCCGGTGCAGCAGACTTCAACAAACGGACAACCGGTTTAGCCATTCCTCGCTTCAATATATCTCTTTCCGGCATGAGAGATAGAACCTGACACTGAAGATAGTCCTCAATTGCTGCATCATCATAGAAAAGGCTAGACTTTTCCAATTCGGAAAGATAACTTTCAGCATCCTGCCGAAGTTCTTGACGTAATGCCGCTAGTTCGTCCTTCTTATAATAATCCTTATACATCTCCAACAGGGCCATAGTCCAAAACGTTTCATTATCTGTCACGTCTACCTGAAAATAATCTTCGAGCAAATCCAACGGCACATAGAATTGTTTTCCACCGGCAGTCATTACTGCTTGATAGGCTCCTTCTTCCGATTCATATTGTTTTAGTTTAGTCAAGAATAACAAAGTACAAGGGGTATTCTTTTTCAATTCCACTTTATCCCTCCACGAATAATAACTCTTCATTCTACCAGGAATATTCAAAAAATCAGATATGGGTTTTTGTGCCATCAAGTTACAATAAGCCATGCAAACCAAACATACGGTAATCAACATTCGTTTCATAATCGACAAATTAGTAGTTTGATACAAAAATAAGAAAGGAAAACTCTTCGCACAAGGGGGAAATCCCTATTTTATCGTAGGGAAATCCCTATTTCAAAGGAAAGAATGTATTCAACATCGAACTATATATCGCATTTTCTTTTAAGATTTCAGCAACTCCCGTCACAATCAACCGTTTTCTTGCTCGGGTCAAAGCGACATTGAGCTTACGGTCTATCTGTACCCCATTCTCTTCAGTTAAGTTCGGAAGGAACTTCAACTGATAACGATGATTCACACAGAAGGAATAAAGAATGACATCTCGTTCGCTTCCTTGATAACGTTCCACTGTATCTACAGACACTTCTTGCAATACAGGTATTCCTTTAGCCTGCAACTCTTTCCGTATCAAGGCTATCTGACTACGATAAGGAGTAATAATACCTAATGTACGATTTGCGTCAAAAGTTTCCGGTGATTCACGATAAATCCGTTCTGCCCAATCTGCCACAATACGAGCTTCGTGAATGTTGGTCTTTCCCGACAGACTCTCCTTGTCTACTGGAGAAGGGACAAATACAACTGGAGCCACAATTTCTTCTACCTGATGAGGTAAGCCAACAGGTTCCAAACGCCCTCCATAAAATGCCTGATTAGGGAATAAAGCCACATCGGGATGCATTCGTCCTTGACGGCAAAGCATATCCAACACCGACGAATCTCCTTCTATCAAATGAGAACGATACAAACGTTCGAACAAGGAGTCCTTCAGATTGTATAATCCTATCTTTCTCAACCCTTCATCGAAAACTTCAGAATCTTCTTTCCGCTGAAGCACGACAGCAGGAAGTTGCTTATGGTCGCCAATCAAAATGAATTTACCCACAGCATTCTGACCATCGGACGCCTTGGCAGACAGAATCCACAACAATTGAGGTTCTAGAATCTGAGTAGCTTCATCGACAATAGCCACATCGAAACGCTTCAATTTGAATAAGTCCGTCTTGGAAGAAAGAGAAGCAACCGTCCCGACATATACCCGACAATCCGACAATCTTTGCCGGACTTCTTTTCTCCTATGATAAGGAGCCAACACGTTTTCTACCAAATGCTCCCGATAACGCTCATCGCAAGACAGCTCACTACCGATACGGATATAATCTATGGCAGGTGCAATGGCATTCAAGGAAGAGCAGATCTCGTCCACAGCCCGATTGGTATAAGCCAACAACAGAATTTGAGTTTCCGATTGGGCATAGAACTTCTCTACCATCCTACGAAGTGCCCTTGAAGTCTTTCCCGTACCCGGAGGGCCTACCAACAAAAAGTAATCTTTGGCTGCTATAGCTTTGGTAGCCACCCGTTCAAAATCATCGATGAAATGGTCGTTTTTGGACAACACGGTTTCATCAAAGCGAGGAGCACGCTGTCCCAACAACAACTCCCGACGTTCCTGATTGGCATTCATAAATGCGGAAAGACCAAGGTACATGCTTCGGAAAGTGGCATCCATGTAATCATGTTCCATCGCATAAAGGCTATCGGACGGGAAAACCGCCAAGTTACGCTGGGAAGCACGCAAACGAACACACACTTCCGTAGCCGTCAGGCGTTCAATGTTTCCTTTAAAGACAAGTTTGTTGGTTACATTGTCCGTCTTTTCATTCCGTTCATACAGAACAACGACATCACCCAATCGAAAATTCGGTAAGAAAGCCTCATCGTATTCCGGTATCCGCAAGGTGACTGTCGCCTTATGGG
The DNA here is from genome assembly GCA_015060705.1 of Bacteroides sp. Lineage (GTDB taxonomy): Bacteria > Bacteroidota > Bacteroidia > Bacteroidales > Bacteroidaceae > Phocaeicola. The sequence goes on from SUXY01000043.1 coordinate 6,514, forward strand.
GTTGAGAAGCCTTATTCTCTACGATACGCAAATCATAAAGAATCTCGCCTGCCTCCCGTTTCTCCTCCAAAGTACTAAGCCACAACGTAGAAGCTCCGGTCTTATTTTCGCTGTCCACATCCCCCGACTTGGAGGTATAGAGTTCTTTCGTGATGAAATTATAAAGGGTATAGACATAGGTCTTCTCCAAAACGTTCAAAGTCTTCAATCTCTCCTGGAAACGGATAATGCCCGGAGCCAAGAAGTTCTCCCAAAGCGTACCCTGTATCTTCTTTTGATTCAAGGTAACGGGATTGATTTGTGCCAAGAGTTGAGCCGTATAAGAAGGATGATTGTGCATCTGGGTGCCATACTCCGCAACTACAATGCGGTTACGCAAAGCGATGATGCGACGAACTTGCGCCCACGATGCCCGTGCCGGATAGAGCAATGGATATCGGGTATATAACAAATAAGGATGCTGCTTGCGACGGTCTATCCCCATACTGAATTCCAGCACTGCCATATAAAGCAACATCTGCACCCGATTGTTTTCCTTCGGTTCAATCTTTCCCTTGATGGAAAATTCGTCTCCTTTGCCCGACTTCATTTCGATGAAGCTACTCATATCTCGCTGCATGTAGTCCAATCTACCTTGGACACCCAATGCCTCACAAATATAAGAAGGCTCCAATACTGCATCCGATTTGTCAAGATTATAACCTGGCGCCAAAAAAGTTTCTGTCACAACTTCACGGATATGTTCAAAATGCATCTGACAATCTTGGAAGAAAGCCTTTTCTTTTTCAGCATCAAACAAGTCCTCACACACAGCCAGTTCAATCGGATATTGTTTGAATGCCTTCTTCATACAAGTCAGATAATCCGGAACCTCATCTCCTGCATAGATCCATTCATCCAAGAACAAATTGGCAATGTTACCTAACAACAAAGGACGGGCATTGTCTATCGGAACCAACCGGCTCATCAAGTAATTGGCAGGATGACTTCCATAATCCCGATAACATTCCGCCAACGAACTGATATCTATCAAATAGTCTGGCTCCAATACAATAAAAGAAGGCGTATAGGTACCATCCTCATTCTGCTTGACATCCAACAGATTCAATTGGGCATGCTTCCAAAACTCAGCCATCCCTTCCGTAAACTCTTCGTTCACTCCCAACACATTATAACGAATCCTCCAAGGTTCATCCGAGACTTCATCAACGGGGTGAACATAAAGGAACTCCTCATCAGCATATTCAAAACAGACACGGAGCCGACGGGAAAGTACATTTCTCCCCTTTTCCATCGAAGTTTTCTTCACCTTTTTCGGGAGAATATCTTCTAATTCTTTGGGTATGGGAGTAGAAAAGATGAATGCATAAGCATCGGCCACCACACGAAGATCCCGTAAGAATTCCTGAGCTACCGGTTCTTTCCGATGATTCATTACCTCATTACAAGTCAGTCGGAACGTATGTAAGGCATTCGTCATGGCATGGTCGAGAGAGAACTGTGCAGCAACATAGTTGATACGGGCAGCCAAGTCCGTGGCTTGCAAACTGACATTCTGCATCTGCTCGCGGATGACACGCTCAAACGAAGCACGCAAGAAACGGTATCTATGCAACAAAGGACGCTCTTGGTTTACACAAAGCGTCCATAGTTCCAAATAGATTTCCCTTACATCCACATCCATAATCCAACCTGTTAAGGTTTAGCTAAATAGGCTTCTACCTGCTCACATATCTGCTTCATACCTAGGATGGAAGGGTGGCCATTGATTTTATCTATCCCTTTCAGTTCAATGCAAGGCACCTGATAATATTCACAAACGGTCTTCACCGATTCATTGATTTCTTCTTGCAAGCCATCGTTCAATATGAAATAGATTTCCACATTCGGATAGCGATTCAACATGAAATCCAACATCTTCGCCATAGCCGGACGGAAAGAGTACAAATCTTCTTTCTTCCATCCTTCATACATATACTCCCCTATCGGCGAACCTGCCCAAGCATCGTTGGTAGCACCGAAGATGAAGATGATGTCAGGGCATCCCAGATTACCCATTCGAGTCACAAAAGAACGGTCTGAAAAATCCGAATAATCAGGCTTACCCCGTTTGTAGCCGGAATGGCAGACAGTTGACCCCGAGAAGGAATTGTTCACACACAAACGATATCCATTCTTCTTGATGAACTGATGCCACCAAGTCTCACGAACCGAATGTACGTCCGTATTTTGTGCATCCGGACTATCCCAATACCAGACCCAATTCGTATCCGGTTGAAGATACCCTTGGAACGTGGAATAAGAGTCACCCAAGATAGATACCGATTTCGAACTCTGAGCCGACATCCAGCCGATGAAGCCCATTACCAAACATACAATCAAAGCTATTCTTTTCATGCTAAATTATTTTTATTGAGCCGTAACCTTTTTTGCTTGTCCATGTTTCGCCATTTCTACAACAGCTTTCCGTTGAAGATTCACCGGTCCAGTAATAAACTCCGGTACATTGTAAGATTTCAGGCCATCCAAATAGGCATCCGGACTGGCTTGCGGAACCACAAAGGCTTTGTGAGGCGTACCTTCTTCGTCGATATAAGCGATATATGGACGGGAATACAATCCATCGTCTCTTCTACTGGCAAAAACCAACCATCGTCCGTTACTGCTCCAAGCATGATAGCTTTCCGCTTCCAAACTATTCAAAGCATCCAAACTCTTTATTTCTTTGGTCTTCAAATCGATGAGACACAAATCGGCTTCTTTGTGCCAAATGGTAAAGTTCCCATAGTCCGCTTCAGTGAAAGCCAGGAACTTACCGTCCGGTGAGACTCTCGGGAATGTCCCGGTCTTTCCGGTTTGCTCTACACTAAAAAGCGTATCTACTTGTGTTCCAAAACGCCCCGTCTCTGCATCAAACGAAATCGAACAAATATTATATTTCACCTTCTTGTAATCTATCGGCATCTTCTGAGCTACCGAACTGGAAAAATAAAGGGTCTTTCCATCCGGTGAGAAAGAAGGGAAAGTTTCGAAAGCTTGCTTCGAGAACAACAATGAATCTGTCACTACCCGATGGTTCTTGACATCATACACCAATACATCTGAAGACATATCGAATACTTCAATCCGGTTCTTGTCTTTCATGTGAAACATCTGCTTGGTTTGATTGGTAGAGAAAGCAACATAGTCTCCCGACGGATGCCAATAAGGATACACCAATGACTGTATAGCATCTGAAACCTTTCCATCCAGTTTTTCCAATACTCCATTCGTCCATACATAAGTTCCTCCATACGTGCTACGCATGTGAAACAGCATATCATCCGGGGCATGCATACGGAACGAATGACAATTCATGCAATTATGGTCGGTCTGTTGGTTGTCGATAATCGCTTCTTCATCATACGAATTCAAGTCTCGTTGATACAATCCCATGTGGTGCCATTGTTCATAACCTGGAGGTATCAAACGATAAGCAAGATAATCGTCTATCGTCTCAGTGGCAACATGAATTCCAAAAGGCCGATAGGCCACCCATTCACCTTCTTTCCGGGTATAGACTCTCACAGAGAGTGAATCACCAGCTACCTTTTCCAAACAGTCTTTCCAATCACTGATAGAAAAGAGGAACTCGCCATCGTCAGCATGTTCTACCCATTCTTCTCCCCGGTAAGTTAATACTGCAATCGCATCCTCTACCGGCTCATTCACCTTAAAACGCAAAGGAGCAATATTGACCGGTATGGTCACACCTACATAATCCGGATAGATGGAAGGAAACTCATCCATCACTTGTTGCGCTTGAGGGACCGACACCGTACATCCTCCCAAACAAACGGCAACCATTATACTGATCATCCAACTACGCATCATCATTGATTATTTTTCTGATAAATAAATGAATGTACCCAAAATGTCTTGTTAAATCCTGCCCTGAAGATAGCGGCCGCATTTTCACGAGTCTTGTTACCTGCAATCCTTTTCTTGAAATCATTGTATCGGGCTATCACCGGTTCTGTCACCCCATATTCCCGGCATTGCTCTTCGTCATAAATCAACAGAAATGCTTCCTGGAAGTGCAAAGGTAACGTACCCAATTGCTTGACATCACAAACATTTTCGACAAAATACTTAAATCCATCCAAGTTATTGTCCAACAACAGCTTGCATCCCAAATAATGAACAGCCGGCTGATAGTTGGGATCGCCTAGAAGCACATACTTCAAATCATTATAGAAATTGGACTGAACCGCATCTTCTTGCTGCGGCAGACAGTTCCGCATGTCCATGAGTCCACCTTCTGCAACTGCTTGTCCTTCTTTCGGCAAATACTTCCGATACTCCGTAGCCTTATCCGCATAATAATGGCTCTGTTCACACAAACGAATATATTTCTCTGCTACTCCGTACTCTCCAAGCACCAAATTAGTCTCGACTAAACGCAACATCAAACGAGGATGAATGAAGGCACGACTGAAATACATTGCATCAAAAGCCATCTTCTGCGACAAAGAAACATTGCCTTGCAACCAGAAGATATCACTCAACAAGTCTGCTTGCTGACGGGAACCATTCCAATTGAGAGCCAATCCGCTAGGAGGGCATTGTGGATAATGAAACAAACTATCGGCCAGTACTCCCTTTTGCGCCAATGCCAAATTCTGATAACAGGCATGCATCTCGTTCTTGGAAGAGAGCAAATCTTCTGAAAGAATCTTGTCCCATTCCCCACGAACGCGATAACAATCCAATCGCTTCATCTGATAAAGATAGCTACCATGTGCAAAGTTGAACAGATAAAGGAAACAACCGGCACCTACCGCTACTTGTATGACAGACATCACAGGAGTCCACTTTTTGAAAGACCATTTAATACGGAACAAACGCCAAGCAGAAGCAACAAAGGCTATAATAAGTAACAAATACCAAGGATAATACAACTTCTTTTGTGGGACTAAGTGCAGATTGTAATAGGCATCCGGTAAGAAAACAATCCGTTCCTCACCACATTCTCCCCAATGCCACCAAAGCAACAAAGGCAAAACTCCCCATAACATCAATGCCCAAGCTCCATAATTACGATTACCAGTTTCCCACAAACAGACACAAGCCACCAATGCCAAAATGGCAGGACCCATCATCCAATAGAACAAAGGAATACATAGTGCAAATAATCCCAAACGAAGTTTGAAGGAAGTTGAGCGTATATAAAGATTCAATATCGCCAAACTCATGATGATGGCCAATGTACCTTCGCTCTTGTATTCCATATCAAGTTCAAGAATAATGAACAAGCCCCCCAACAAAACGCTTCCCAAAGGTGCCAACGAAGACAATCCGCACTTATCCAACCATTTATCGCATAACCATACCAACAGGAAGAACAAAACAGAAGTCACCAAAGGACCAATGTAGTCATACACATAAAATTGTATCAAAAACGAGGCTACATACTCCAGCCCCCCTCCCGGTTGAGAAAGAAGTTCCTGAGCATACGCTTCCGAGAAAAAGAAACTACGCAATTGCTCTGCATAAAAGAAATCGTATGCACATTGTTGTTGAAACAAGACAAACAACAGCATAGAGGCAGCTACATACAAACCAAATCTAATCCATTTCTCCATAGTCTTTAATCCTGATAATAAATACGTTTCACCCGATTGGAAACACTTGTCAATATTTCATAAGGAATCGTATCCAATGCATCCGCCAATACGGTTACTGGCAATTCATCGCCAAAGATAATTACTTTATCCCCTTCCCTACAATCGATATCCGTTACATCTATCATGCATACATCCATACAAATATTCCCTACATAAGGAGCTTTTTGTCCTTTTACCAAACAATAAGCATGACCATTACCCAAGCGACGGTTCAATCCATCAGCATACCCTATAGGAATTGCGGCAATACGGGAATCCCGATTCAAACGACCTTTCCTACTATATCCAACAGAGTCTTCCTGAGGGACTTCACGTACTTGTAAAATTGTTGTTTTCAAGGTACTTACATTATGCAACATTCGATTGGTGAACGGATTGACTCCATAAAGTCCCAATCCCAACCGAACCATATCGAATTGAGCTCCCTGATATCGTTCAATACCTGCCGTATTACAAATATGACGTAAAATCTTATGCGGGAACGCCTCCTGCAATTCTTCCGAAACGTTCTCAAATGTTTCTATTTGCCTGCGAGTAAATGCATCGAACTGAGCACTATCACTTCCTACCAAATGTGAGAACACTGAACGAGGGATAACTGATGTCTGTCGCTTCAATCTGGCTATTAGTTCTGGAATGTCTTGAGGAGCAAAGCCTAAGCGATGCATACCCGTATCCAACTTAATGTGTATAGGGAAGTTAGTAACCCCTTCCTTTTCAGCAGCCTTTATCAATTCATTCAACAAATGGAAGCTATAGACTTCCGGTTCTAGCTTATAATCGAACATGGTTTTAAAAGCCGTCAATTCCGGATTCATGATGATGATGGAACTGGTAATGCCCGCTTTACGAAGGTCAGAACCTTCATCAGCCACAGCAACCGCCAAATAGTCCACCCGATGATCTTGTAAAGTCTTGGCTATTTCATATGAACCCGCTCCATAAGCCGATGCTTTCACCATACAAACCATTTTTGTATCTGGCTTCAAATAGCTTCTATAATGATTCAAATTATTCACCAATGCATTTAAATTGATTTCGAGAATCGTTTCATGAACTTTCAATTCCAAACGATCAGAAATATCATCGAAATGAAAACTACGCGATCCTTTGACCAACACAACTTCATTTCTCAATTGCCCAATCAAATCAGAAGCCAATAACTCTTCCGTCGTACGGAAAAAGTATTTCTCCATATCAAAGCGGGAAGCAGCAGAACGAATTTCTTCACCCACCCCAATAATCTTATCAATACCGCGATTCTGTACCAAATCGGCTACTTGACGATACAACAATTTGGGTGTTTGTCCCGTTTCTAACAAATCCGACAGAATCAAAGTGCGTTTACGCCCTTTGTCTTCCGAGCGGCGCGACATAAAATCAAGGGCAATATCCAATGAAGCCAAATCCGAGTTGTAACTATCATTGATTAGCACACATCCATTCTTCCCCTCCTTTACTTCCAAGCGCATGGCAATAGGCTCCAAATGCGCCATCCGTTCCGTAATCTTCTCAGCCGGAAGCATCATGTAAAGACACACCGCCAAACAATGAAGAGAATTTTCGATGGATGCATCGTCAATAAACGGAATAGTATATTCATTAGGCATTCCCAAATAACGATAACGGACAGTAGTCGATGAATCCCCCTTTTCTATGGATGCAATATACAATGGACGTTCATTATCCTTTCGAGACCAAGCAATCTCACGAGCGCCGAACAATGACTTCGAAACACATGCACTAATCAATTCATTATCACCATCGTATACAACAACATCACATTCCTTAAAAAGAGTCAATTTCTCCATACACTTGTCAGGTACAGAGTAAAAGTTTTCCTGATGAGCTCCTCCGATGTTAGTCAATATCCCAATCGAGGGACGGATAATACTTTGCAACGCCTCCATCTCTCCCATTTCTGAGATACCCGCCTCAAAAATGCCCAACTCTGTCGTCTCATTCAATAACCAAACAGACAAAGGGACACCAATCTGTGAATTATAGCTTCGAGGAGAACGAGTAATAATCTTTTCCGGACTCAACAACTGATACAACCACTCCTTTACGATTGTCTTACCATTGCTTCCGGTAATTCCAACCACAGGAACCTCAAACTGACTACGATACTTTTCCGCCAAACGTTGTAGACCTTTAAGTGGATTAGGCAATTGCAAAAAGTTAGTATCCACATAATCGTCCAGATTCTGCGGCAAATCACTTACCACAAAATTGCGGACTCCACGTTCATAAAGATCGGAAATATATTTATGCCCGTCATTTCGTTTGGTCTTCAGTGCAAAGAACAACGTATCTTCTGCAAAGCACAACGAACGGCTATCTGTCAAAATCCAATCGATTTCAGCAGGACATGTACCCACACGATTGGCATTCAATATTTTGGTTACATTTTCAATCGAGATTCGCATAATTCTATTTCTTTTTGCACCTCTAAGTACGGTATTTTTTCTTTCATTCTAGCAATCTTTAACACTATTTGAGATAAAAAAGACCGATAAGCCTCGGACTCTGGAGCATAAGGTTTATGTGCCAGTCCTTTCTTTATCTCTTCCCATTCTTGCATAATCGTTCTTGTTTCCAGATTAAAATAACAGTTCGAAAAACACAGCCAGATATATTCAATCGCGATTCGGGAAGGATGAATCATATCATCTGCATAAAAACGATAATCCCGAAGTTCGTCCATCATGATTTCATACGAAGGGAAATAATAACAATCAGCAGAGGTCCGGCACAATTCATCTATAGCCAGCAACAATGTTGACTTACTTACCTGATTACCATGCATACTATCTTTTACATGTCTGATTGGACTTACTGTAAACAAGACTTTCACTTTGGGATTAACAATCTTTATATCAGCTATAACACGAAGCCATTCATAAACAATCGTCCCAACATCTAATTTCGAACGGATGAACATTTTATCCGGTTGCTTGTGGCAATTCCCTACGACCTCATCACTATCCTGAAGTTGATAGACATACGAAGTTCCCCAAGTCACCACTAACCAATCGATTGCAGGCAAAGAATCAGTTGCTTTCAACAAGCGTTCATTAACCCGTTGTAAACACTCGCCTGAAGTAGAAGCAGAAAAATTACTGTGATGCATCCAACTATGCCATTCTCCTCTAGAAAAGAACAAATCTGTTTCATCATACACTTTTCCCTCCAAAAGTTGACGCAATGCCTTCACTATGGAAACAGGATTATACAAAACCCCAAAAGGATTCACGTCACATCTGAATTTATTTTCCATCAACAGATTGCCTATATTTTCCGCAAAACAGGAACCAAAGAGCATGATTCGGTCCGAATGATGGATTTCTGCTTGTCTTTCCGGCAGTTCAACTTGCGTTCTAAAATTCATTTCTTCATCCATTCACTAAAATTTAGGCGCAAAAATAAGTATAATACACATAAAAGCGCTATTTTTGCATAACATTTATCATGAAGTAAGAGAAATGGAACAAGATAATTCATACCCATTGCTGATGCACATCGATAGTCCGGCCGACTTGCGCAACCTAAAAGTTGAGCAATTGCCCGAAGTATGCGAAGAGCTTAGGTGTAAAATTATTGATGAACTATCATGTAACCCGGGTCATTTTGCATCCAGTCTTGGAGTAGTCGAATTGACCGTTGCTTTACATTATATTTTCAACACTCCTTACGACCGTATCGTTTGGGATGTTGGACACCAAGCCTATGGCCACAAGATTCTGACCGGACGTCGCGACGTTTTCCATACCAACCGGAAACTGAACGGTATCCGTCCTTTTCCTTCTCCCAAAGAAAGTGAATACGACACATTCACTTGCGGACATGCATCCAACTCCATTTCTGCCGCATTGGGTATGGCAGTTGCTGCCAAGCACAAAGGAGAAGACAATCGTCATGTGGTTGCTGTAATCGGTGACGGTTCCATGAGTGGCGGTTTGGCATTTGAGGGACTAAACAATGCTTCATCTACCCCCAATAACCTGCTGATTATTCTGAATGACAATAACATGGCCATCGACCGTAGTGTAGGTGGCATGAAACAATATTTATTGAATTTACAGACTTCGGAAGGTTACAACCGTTTCCGATACAAAGTTTCCCGTTTATTGCATAAATGGGGAATCTTAAACGATTCAAGAAGAAAAAGCCTCATCCGTTTCAACAATAGTCTGAAATCCATGCTTACCCAACAACAAAATGTGTTCGAGGGTATGAACATCCGATATTTTGGGCCGATTGACGGCCACGATGTCAATGGATTGGCTAAAGTATTAAAAGACATCAAAGATATGCAAGGTCCCAAGCTCTTGCATATCCATACGACTAAAGGTAAGGGGTTTGAACCTGCAGAAAAGGCTGCAACCATCTGGCATGCACCCGGCAAGTTCGACAAGGAAACAGGTGAGCGCCTTGTGGCTGACACCGAAGGAATGCCACCTTTGTATCAGGAAGTTTTTGGACATACATTGCTGGAATTGGCCAAACAAAACGAAAAGATTGTAGGGGTTACTCCCGCTATGCCTTCCGGATGTTCCATGAATATCCTAATGAAAGAAATGCCAGAAAGAGGATTTGACGTAGGTATTGCCGAAGGACATGCTGTAACATTCTCTGGAGGTATGGCAAAAGACGGTTTGATTCCGTATTGTAATATCTATTCATCGTTCATGCAACGAGCATACGATAATATTATCCATGATGTAGCACTTCACAAGCAACACGTTGTTTTTTGTTTAGATAGAGCCGGTTTAGTTGGAGAAGACGGTCCTACCCACCATGGTGCCTTCGATTTGGCCTATTTACGTTCAATACCGAACTTGACCATTGCCTCTCCGATGAACGAACATGAATTACGTAAGCTCATGTTCACCGCCCAACTTCCAAACGTGGGACCTTTTGCCATCCGATACCCAAGAGGTAGAGGAGAATTAGTAGATTGGCGTTGTCCATTGGACGAAGTACAGATTGGAAAAGGCCGAAAATTAAAAGACGGAGAAGACATAGCCGTTCTATCTTTGGGTCCTATCGGTAACGAAGCCGTGAAGGCCATTGCCTCTGCCGAAGCAGAAAGCAGCAAGAGTATCGCCCATTACGACCTTCGTTTTCTGAAGCCATTGGACGAAGAAATTCTCGATGAAATCGGACAAAACTTCAAGTTTGTTGTTACGATTGAAGACGGAGTTCTGAAAGGCGGAATGGGAAGTGCCATCTTAGAGTATATGTCCGACCACGGCTATACACCGACCGTCCGTCGGATTGGTTTACCTGATAGTTTCGTACAACATGGTACACCAAAAGAATTGTATCAAATCTGTGGCATGGATGCGAATAGTATAAAGAATGTATTGTTATCACTTTAACGTATAGCACAAATGAAAATCATTATTGGCGGTGCAGGAGAAGTCGGTACTCATTTGGCCGAACTATTGTCTAGCGAAAAGCAAGACATTATCCTTATGGACGAGGACGAAAGCAAGTTGAGCAAAATGGACTCCAACTTCGACCTGATGACCGTTTGCGCCTCACCAACTTCCATACAAGCTTTAAAAAATGCCGGTGTCAATGATGCCGACTTGTTCATCGCTGTCACCCCCGAAGAAAGCCGAAATATGACGGCTTGCATGATAGCGACCAATTTGGGAGCCAAAAAAACGCTTGCCCGTATTGACAACTATGAATATCTGTTACCCAAGCACAAGGAATTCTTTGCCCAAGCAGGCATCAACTCGCTCATCTATCCGGAAATGCTGGCAGCCAAGGACATTGTGGATGCCATCAAGATGAGTTGGATACGTCAATGGTGGGAGTTCTACGGAGGAGCACTGATTCTGATTGGAGCCAAGATGAAGGAGACGGCACAGATTCTGAACGTTCCCCTTTTCGAGTTAGGCTCCCGCAACATCCCCTTCCACATTGTGGCCATCAAACGAGGAAACGAAACGATCATCCCCCGGGGCGACGACATGATCAAGCTGAACGACATTGTCTATTTCACGACGACCAAGAAATACATTCCTTACATCCAGAAGATTGCAGGCAAGGAACATTACCCCGAAGTACGCAACGTGATGATTATGGGCGGAAGCCGCATCGCAGTCCGGACCTCACAATATATCCCTGAATATATGCAAATCAAAATCATCGAAAGCGACTTGGAACGTTGCCATCGACTGACCGATATGGTGGACGACAAAATTATGATTATCAATGGAGACGGACGAGACATCGACTTGCTATTGGAAGAAGGCATCAAGAACACCGATGCTTTCGTGGCACTTACCGGTAATTCGGAAACGAACATTCTGGCTTGCCTGGCGGCCAAGCGAATGGGAGTCATCAAGACCGTGGCCGAAGTGGAAAACATTGACTACATCAGCATGGCAGAAAGTCTGGACATCGGTACCGTCATCAACAAAAAGATGATCGCTGCCAGCCATATCTATCAAATGATGCTCGACGCCGATGTCTCGAATGTGAAGTGCCTGACATTTGCCAATGCCGATGTGGCAGAATTCAAAGTGAAGGAAGGTTCGCGGATCACCCAGAAAGCCATCAAGGATATGGGATTGCCCAAAGGCATCACCATCGGTGGTATGATTCGTAACGGTGAAGGTATGTTGGTAACAGGTAACACTATCATCCAGCCCGGAGACCATGTTGTGGTATTCTGTTTGGAAAAGATGATTAAGAAAGCTGAGAAATTCTTCAACTGATGATTAACTGGAAGATGATAAGCAAAATTATGGGATTCCTCCTCTTCATCGAGGCAGGTTTTCTCTCGCTATGTACCGCCTTGTCCATTTTCTACAAGGAGCCGGATATGGCAGCTTTCATACTCTCCACCCTGTTGACCATAGCCGTGGGCATCCCCTTGTCATATACCGGGAAAGATGCCGAGCGTAAGCTAAGCCGGAAGGACGGCTATGTGATCGTGACCTTTGCCTGGATTATTTTTTCCATATTCGGAATGTTACCTTATTATTTAAGCGGATACATTCCGAATCTCACTAACGCTTTCTTCGAGACCATGTCTGGCTTCTCCACCACTGGAGCCAGCATCTTGGATGACATTGAGTCGCTGCCCCACGCCTTGCTTTTCTGGCGAAGCATGACGCAATGGATTGGCGGGATGGGGATTGTCATCTTCACCATCGCCGTACTACCCATCTTCGGCGTGGGAGGCATCCAGCTCTTTGCTGCCGAAGCTACGGGCCCGAAAATCGACAAGATTAGCCCACGCATTGACGTGACCGCCAAGTGGATATGGGGCATCTACATCGTGCTGACCATCACAGAAACCATTTTGCTGATGTTGGGCGGTCTTTCGTTGTTCGATAGCGTATGCCATGCCATGAGTACTACTGCCACGGGAGGATTCTCTACCAAGCAGGACAGCATTGCCGCCTTCCATTCTCCATACGTGGAATATGTCATTACCATCTTCATGTTCCTTTCGGGCATCAATTTCTCTTTGCTTTATCTCTTGTTCCTCAAGGGAAGCATCAAACGATTGCTCGGTGACTCCGAAGTACGTTGGTATGTAAAAACCGTATTGACATTCACAATAATTATCACCATCGGTCTACTCATCAGTTCGCCCATGGGATTGGAAGAAGCATTCCGAAAGTCTTCCTTCTTAGTCGTGTCACTCCAGACCACCTGTGGATATGTCACAGACGACTATATGCTATGGGCGCCCCCTTTGTGGATGCTCACTACCATCATCACCTATTGCGGAGCATGTGCCGGCTCTACCTCGGGCGGAACCAAATGCATCCGGGCGGTCATTGTAGCACGTATCGCCAAAAACGAATTTATGCACATTCTCCATCCCAATGCCGTTTTGCCAGTAAAGGTCAACGGACATAGTGTTTCTTCCACCACCAAGAGTACAGTATTGGCTTTTTTCGTGGTATTTGTTCTGTTAGTCTTCCTTGGCTGGTTCGTGATGATGATTATCGGCCTCGACTTTGATGATGCATACAGTGTGGTCATCTCCAGTTTGGCAAATGTAGGTCCGGGCATCGGCATGTGCGGTCCTTCCTTCTCATGGAATGCCCTACCCGATGCAGCCAAATGGTTGAGTATAGTTTATATGCTCATCGGTCGTTTGGAATTATTCACTGTATTATTGTTGTTTAGCCCTACTTTTTGGAAAAAGAGATAGGTTTCCTTTATCATACCCAAGTAGACTATGATACATCCTTTAATTATATGTAGAATTATCGGTAATCTTCTGATGTTGGAGGCTGTTGCCGTTTCGGTTTGTCTAGCAACTTCATGGTATTACAATGAAACCATCTTACAGGCTTATATAATAACGTTGGTTATACTTTTGGGACTTGGGTTCATGCTTGCTTATAAAGGTCGTAGTACCCAGAAGGATGTTTCCAAGAAAGACGGTTACATCGTGGTAGCCCTCTGTTGGTTGGTTTTTCCAGCTTTTGCAACCTTACCATTCTTGTTCAGCGGTTATATCCCTAACATTACGGATGCCTTCTTCGAGGCTGTTTCAGGATTCACCACTACAGGAGCTTCTATCATTGACAATTTGGAGGAGTTTCCCAAAAGTCTTCTTCTCTGGCGAAGCATGACCCAATGGATAGGTGGTTTGGGCATCGTATTCTTTACCATAGCGGTTCTGCCGGTATTTGGTATGGGGAATATGCCATTGTTAACTGCTGAATCTGTGGGACCGATTCGGACCAAGCTTCATCCACAAATAGCAGTGACCAGTCGTTGGATATTGCTCATTTATGTCTGCTTAACTTTGTTTGGGATACTCTCGCTGCAACTATCAGGAATGGATTTCTTTGATGCAACATGTCATTCCATGGCAGCCGTATCTACGGGAGGTTTTTCGACTAAACAAGCTAGCATTGCTGCCTTCCAATCTCCTATGATAGAATATGTCATTACTTTATTGATGTTTTTAGGAGGAATGAATTTCTCATTGCTGTATCTTTCTACCCTCAAGGGACGTCCCAAGGAATTGTTCAAGGACGGTGAGTTCCGTACTTACCTGAAGATTGTACTGGTATTTACGGGCATTCTCTCTGCCGGTCTATACTTAACCACATCGATGGATGTAGAGGAAGCTTTCCGTAATTCCATCTTCCAAGTAGTCACTATCCTTACTACAACCGGATTCTGCACGCTCGACTACATGACATGGGCACCTCTACTTTGGCTGATGGTTTCTTTCCTCATGTATTTCGGAGCCTGTTCGGGTTCTACCACTGGAGGAATCAAGTGTATTCGTCTTCACTTGTTGGGACGGATTATTTCCAATGAATTTAAGAAAATCATACATCCAAACCAAATCGTTCCCGTAAAGTTGAACGGGAAAGCTATTCCCGAACGCATTATGACTTCCATCGTAGCTTTTATCCTGATTTATTTGGGAATGGTAGCGATAGGCTTGGTTGTAAATATGGCCTTTGGGCTTGACTTCATCGAAGCCTACGGTTTGTCGCTGACTAGTGTCGGTAACGTCGGCCCGGGTCTTGGCTTTTTTGGTCCTGCCCATAGTATGTCTTCCTTACCCGATGTTCTGAAATGGTTCAGCAGCACCCAAATGCTTCTAGGCCGTTTGGAATTTTTCGCATTTTTCATTTTATTCACCTCAAGTTTCTGGAAACGACAATAAACTTTCAGTCAAAAAGTAAGCGGGCTGTAAAACACGATTGCGCCACCAACTTACTTTTATACGAGAACGATAGGATTCCTGTCGCTATTTACACTTTATTTCAAAATAAATGGCTACCTTTGCACCTTCTAAAAAGTAAAAGGTGCAAAGATTGGTTAATTTCATCTGTTCAATGCTCCTGTTAATGCTTGCCACTACGATAGCAAACAGACAGGAAAACACGGAATCGCAGGAAGTGATACCGCAAATGCGTGTATCCTGCTATACTGATGCTGAGCAGTCTGCCGCCGCACGGACAATGGCTCATCTCTTTGACGAGTATTTAGCAATTCCGATTTATGTTACAGGAGAATTACCGGGCTACCATCCCACCCATTCCAAGCCAAAATGCCTACAAGGGAACCAACGTTCAGGGTACAACAATCCCCCTACACACGATGACACACGCCTTCACACACAACGGACACCTATCTATCACCACGTCATAGACTATTACATTTATACGCTGGAGCATATCTTGATTTAGCCCTTACCTTTAATTATATTTATACAGAGCCAATGAACCGGACATAGAAGTCCATTCATTGGTCAAGCTTGTTTGGTAAAATCACAAAAATTATTCAATATATGTATTTAACACTTCTTGTGGTCGTTATCTTGACGGCCATTGCACTTGTAGCCGTTGCATTGGGTATCGCCAATGCAATCTCGCCACGTTCTTTTAACCCTCAAAAGGGTGAAGCTTACGAATGTGGTATTCCTACCCGTGGAAAATCATGGATGCAGTTCAAAGTGGGTTATTACCTCTTTGCAATTCTATTCTTGATGTTCGACGTAGAGACTGTGTTTCTCTTCCCTTGGGCTGCTGTCGTTCAAGACTTGGGAGTCTATGGATTGGCCAGCATCTTTTTCTTTTTAGTCATTCTTATTTTGGGCTTGGCATATGCCTGGCGGAAAGGAGCGCTTGAATGGAAATAAAGAAACCAATCATAAAAGGTATTCCGTATGAGGAATGGAAAAACAACGAGTATCTGGAAGATATGGTTCGCCAGCTCAACGAAAACGGCACCAACGTGGTGGTGGGCTGCTTGGACGACCTTATCAACTGGGGACGAAGCAACTCCTTGTGGCCGCTTACCTTTGCGACCAGCTGTTGCGGTATTGAATTCATGGCAGTGGGTGCTGCCCGGTACGATTTCGCCCGCTTCGGGTTTGAAGTAACCCGTGCTAGTCCCCGTCAGGCCGACATGATCATGGTAGCAGGAACCATTACCCACAAAATGGCACCGGTATTGAAGCGTCTTTACGATCAGATGGCAGACCCCAAATATGTGGTGGCTGTAGGAGGATGTGCCATCAGTGGCGGTCCATTCAAAAAATCCTACCACGTATTAAATGGTGTGGACAAGATTTTACCGGTAGATGTATATATTCCGGGATGTCCTCCACGACCAGAAGCTCTGCTCTATGGCATGATGCAGTTGCAACGTAAAGTAAAATTAGAAAAATTCTTCGGTGGTGTAAACAAGAAGGAAAAGAAAGAATGAATATGATAACAATAGAACCTGAAAAGATACATCAAACATTGGCAAATCTCCGTGCAGAAGGCTACGATTTCCTTCGTTCACTCACCGGTATGGACTGGGGAGAAGAAGGCTTAGGTGTAGTCTATCATTTGGAGAATACTAGTACTGGCGAAAACAAGGTTGTAAAAACTGCTACGACTGACCGTGAGAATCCGGAATTGCCTAGTGTATATGATATTTGGAAAGCGGCAGAATTCAATGAACGTGAAGCGTATGACTACTTCGGCATTCACTTCATCGGCCACCCGGACATGCGCCGTCTGTACTTGCGTGAAGATTGGGTCGGACACCCGTTCCGTAAGGATTATGACGAAAGCCTCAACCCGCTCCGCATGACCAATGAAGAACCGGATGACGCAACCCATCGCTTTGAAGAATTGCCAGATGGCAGTGTCATTGAGAAGCGTGAGGTATTGTTCGACCAAGACGAATACATTATTAATATTGGTCCTCAACACCCAGCCACTCACGGGGTACTCCGTTTCCGTGTTTCTTTGGAAGGAGAAATCATCAAGAAACTAGACGTACACTGCGGCTATATTCATCGTGGTATCGAAAAAATGTGTGAAAACCTCACCTATCCACAAACATTGGCTTTAACAGACCGCCTGGATTACCTGGCAGCTCACCACAACCGTCATGCCTTGTGTATGTGTATCGAGAATGCCATGGGCATTGAGGTAAGCGAACGTGTTCAATACATCCGCACCATCATGGATGAGTTGCAACGTATTGACTCGCACTTGTTGTTTTTTTCCTGCTTGTGCATGGACTTGGGTGCTTTGACCGCTTTCTTCTATGGTTTCCGTGACCGTGAAAAGATTCTCGACATCTTCGAAGCCACTACCGGCGGACGTTTGATTCAGAACTACAACACCATCGGTGGTGTACAAGCCGACATCGCTCCTGATTTCGTCAAGAAGGTAAAGGAGTTCATCGCATGGCTACGCCCTACCCTAAAAGAATACCATGAGGTATTCACCGGCAACATCATTGCCCACGGTCGTTTGGAAGGTGTTGGTATTCTGAGTCGTGAAGATGCCATATCTTTCGGAGCGACAGGTGGAACCGGCCGTGCAAGCGGTTGGGCATGCGACGTGCGCAAACGCCATCCGTATGCCATGTATGGCAAAGTGGATTTCAAGGAAATTGTGCACACCGAAGGTGACTGTTTTGCCCGTTACATGGTCCGAATGGAAGAAATCGTAGAAAGTATGAACATCATCGAACAATTGATTGACAACATCCCGGAAGGACCATTCCAAGAAAAGACCAAAGCCATCATCAAGGTACCGGAAGGCAGCTACTACGCAGCCGTAGAAGGTAGCCGTGGAGAATTCGGGGTCTTTTTGGAAAGCCGTGGTGACAAATATCCGTACCGATTGAAGTTCCGTTCTACAGGTTTGCCGCTTGTATCCATTATGGATACCGTTTGCCGAGGTGCAAAGATTGCCGACTTGATTGCTATCGGCGGTACCGTAGACTATGTAGTACCTGATATTGACAGATAATAAAAAGAAGAAACTATGTTTGATTTTAGTATAGTAACCCAATGGATACATAATTTGCTCACCTCTTTCATGCCGGAAGATGTAGCAGTATTCATCGAATGTTTGGCCATTGGTGTTTGCATTTTGCTGGGCTATGCCATCATAGCCATCATCATGATTTTCATGGAACGTAAAGTCTGTGCTGCTTTCCAATGCCGTCTCGGACCGATGCGTGTAGGTCCATGGGGCACCATCCAGGTATTTGCCGACGTATTCAAGATGTTGATTAAAGAAATCATAGCCATCCGCCACTCGGACAAGTTCCTGTATAATCTAGCTCCATACATCGTCATCCTTGCATCTATCATGGCATTCAGTTGTTTGCCATTCAGCAGAGGAATGGAAGTTCTCGATTTCAATGTAGGTATTTTCTTCCTGATGGCAGCATCCAGTATCGGTGTGGTAGGCATCTTGTTGGCAGGTTGGAGTTCCAACAACAAGTATTCATTGATTGGCGCCATGCGAAGTGGAGCCCAAATGATCAGTTACGAGCTTTCAACCAGTCTCAGTTTGCTGACAATCATCGTTTTGACAGATACCATGCAGTTCTCAGAAATTGTAGAACGCCAAGCCGACGGTTGGTTTATCTTCAAGGGACATATTCCAGCATTCATTGCTTTCGTTATTTACCTTATTGCAGGAAATGCAGAAGTAAACCGTGGTCCATTTGACTTGCCGGAAGCAGAAAGTGAGTTGACTGCCGGTTATCATACCGAATACTCCGGTATGCACTTCGGTCTTTTCTATGTTGCCGAATTCGTGAACCTGTTCATCATTGCCGGTGTAGCCGCTACTATCTTCTTGGGTGGTTGGATGCCTTTGCATATTCCGGGACTAGACGGTTTCAATACAGTAATGGACTACATTCCGGGCTTCGTTTGGTTCTTTGGCAAGGCCTTCTTCGTGGTTTGGATTCTCATGTGGTTCAAGTGGACTTTTCCACGTCTACGTATTGACCAAATCTTGACCTTGGAATGGAAGTACTTGGTGCCAATCGGTTTGGTAAATCTATTGTTAATGGTAATTATTGTTGTATTTGACTTACACTTTTAATCTATGAAAGAAAAACGATCATACATTGGAGGACTGATGCATGGCATCGGTACCCTATTGACAGGGATGAAAATCACAGGTCGTGAATTCTTCACGAAGAAAGTGACTGAACAATACCCTGAAAACCGCGCTACATTGGAAATTTCTCCTCGCTTCCGCGGTAGATTGGTAATGCCAACTGATGCAGAAGGCAACAACAAGTGCATAGCTTGTGGCTTGTGTCAAATGGCTTGTCCGAACGACACCATTCACATCACCAGCGAGAGTGTACTCAACGAAGAGACAGGCAAGAAGAAAAAAATATTGGTTAAGTACGAATATGACCTTGGCGCCTGTATGTTCTGCCAATTGTGCGTCAATGCATGTCCACACAACGCCATTGAATTCTCGACCGAGTTCGAAAATGCCGTGTTCGACCGTAGTACATTGGTACAAACCCTCAATAAGAAATAAAAGATTGAAGATATTATGACACTGAATTTAATTGTTTTCATTGTACTGGCTTTGTTTATCGGCATATGTTCGGTACTGGCAGTAACGACTTCACGCATCTTGCGTGCGGCCACTTACCTGCTTTTCGTACTTTTCGGTACGGCCGGTATCTACTTCCAGTTACATTACTCCTTCTTGGGAGCTGTACAATTGCTGATTTATGCCGGTGGTATTACCGTGCTTTATGTATTCAGTATCTTGTTGACTTCCAGCCAAGGTGACAAAGCGGAACCTTTGAAGAGTAAGAAGATGATCGCCGGACTTGTATCCACATTGGCAGGTTTGGGCATCTGCTTGTTCGTAATGCTGAAACACGAATTCCTCCCTTCCCGATTTGTAGAAGGAGAACTTGATGTTCAAACAATCGGTCATACCCTTATGGGCATGGAAAAATATCAATATGTATTGCCTTTCGAAGTCATCAGTATTCTGCTGTTGGCTTGTATCGTAGGCGGAATTATGATTGCACGTAAAAGATAAGAATTATGGTACAAATGGAATTATATTTGGTGGTTTCCACCTTTATGATGTTCGTAGGCATCTACGGATTTTTCACCCGACGGAACCTGTTGGCCATGCTTATCAGCGTGGAATTGATTCTGAATTCGGTAGACATCAACTTCGCCGTATTCAATCGCTTCCTCTTCCCTGGACAATTGGAAGGTTTCTTCTTTACCTTGTTTGCTATTGGGGTGAGCGCAGCAGAAACAGCGGTAGCTATTGCTATTATTATCAACATCTACCGCAACATTAAGAATATCCAAGTCAAGAACCTCAATGAAATGAAGCATTAATTATGGAATATACATTATTTATCCTCCTGTTGCCTTTCCTGAGTTTCTTGATATTGGGACTGGCAGGCATGAAAATGAAGCATCAAATTGCCGGTGCTATCGGTACAGCTTCTTTATTGGGAGTAGCCGCATTGTCATACTTAACCGCATTCGACTATTTCACAGGCGGTCGAAATGCAGAAGGCATCTATCCTACCCTCATGCCATACAATTTTGAATGGTTGCCGTTCACCAACGACTTGAGCATCAATATGGGCATTTTGCTCGATCCAATTTCGGTGATGATGCTAGTCGTTATCTCTACCGTCAGTTTGATGGTACATATCTACTCATTTGGATATATGAAAGGTGAGAAAGGTTTCCAACGCTACTATGCGTTCCTTTCCCTCTTTACCATGTCCATGCTCGGATTGGTTGTCGCTACCAACATCTTCCAAATGTATATCTTCTGGGAATTGGTAGGTGTAAGTTCTTATTTACTCATCGGTTTCTATTACACAAAGAAAGAAGCGGTATCAGCCAGCAAGAAGGCCTTCATTGTTACCCGTTTTGCCGACTTAGGTTTCCTCATCGGTATCCTGATTTATGGTTACTATGCCGAAACATTCTCATTCACTCCGTCTATCGGAGCTTTGGCAGCTGCCGGTGCAATGATACCTTTGGCACTTGGACTGATGTTCGTGGGGGGAGCCGGTAAAAGTGCCATGTTCCCATTGCACATTTGGCTACCAGATGCCATGGAAGGTCCAACTCCGGTTTCTGCTTTGATTCATGCTGCAACCATGGTAGTTGCCGGTGTGTATTTGGTAGCCCGCATGTTCCCGTTGTTCATCGGTTATGCTCCCGAAGTATTACCATGGATTGCTTATGTAGGTGCATTCACTGCCTTCTATGCTGCCAGTGTAGCTTGCGTACAAAGTGACATCAAACGTGTATTGGCCTTCTCAACCATCTCACAAATTGGTTTCATGATTGTAGCCTTGGGAGTTTGTACTTCCGATGACCCACATCACGGAGGTTTAGGTTATATGTCAAGCATGTTCCACTTGTTCACTCATGCCATGTTCAAGGCATTGTTGTTCCTCGGTGCAGGTAGCATTATCCACGCCGTACACAGCAACGAAATGAGCGCCATGGGTGGTCTCCGCAAGTACATGCCAATTACGCATATCACCTTCTTGATTGCTTGTTTGGCTATTGCCGGTATCTGGCCATTCGCAGGATTCTTCTCCAAAGATGAAATCTTGACCGCTTGCTTCCAGTTCAGTCCGGTAATGGGTTGGATTATGACAGGCATTGCAGCTATGACAGCGTTCTATATGTTCCGTTTATATTTCGGAATCTTCTGGGGAAAAGAAAACAAGGAACTCCATGCACACCACACTCCACACGAGTCTCCTTTGGCAATGACATTCCCATTGGTTTTCTTGGCTGTAGTGACTTGTGTTTCAGGTTTCATCCCTTTCGGTGAATTCGTAAGCAGCAACGGTCAGGCTTATCATATCCACTTGGATATGCAAGTAGCCATTACCAGCATTGTGATTGCCATTTTGTCTATCGGCTTGGCGACTTGGATGTACATGCGTCCACAGCAACCGATTGCAGATCTGTTGGAAAAGAAATTCAAGCGTTTGCACACAGCAGCATATCGTCGTTTCTACATGGACGAAGCCTGGTTGTTTGTAACCAAGAAGGTGATTTTCCGTTGCATCAGTACCCCGTTGGCCTGGTGGGACCGTCATGTCATCGACCAGTTCTTCAACTTTACCGCATGGGGTACTCATGCTGCAGCCGAAGACATTCAAGATATGCAAAGTGGTCATGTACAACAATATGCCATTTGGTTCTTGGCCGGTGCCATTGCGTTGACTATCATTCTTTTGATTTAAAACATTACCGATATGAATATACTTAGTTTTTTCGTTATCATACCTTTGTTGATGCTGGGTGCGCTTTGGGCAGCACGCAACATTAACCAAGTGCGTGGTGTGATGGTAGTCGGCTCGTCATTATTGCTGGCATTGTCGGTTTACCTCACCATTGATTATTTGGCTTTGCGACAAGCAAGCGAAACAGCCGAAATGCTCTACACTGCCTCTACCTCTTGGTATGCCCCGCTCCATATCTGCTATTCAGTAGGTGTAGATGGTATCTCCGTGGCGATGTTGTTGCTTAGCTCTATCATTGTATTTACCGGAACCTTTGCCTCTTGGCAACTGAAGCCAATGACCAAGGAATACTTCCTTTGGTTCACCTTGTTGAGTACCGGTGTATTCGGTTTCTTCATCTCGACCGACTTGTTCACCATGTTCATGTTCTACGAAGTGGCCTTGATTCCGATGTACTTGCTCATCGGTGTATG
>SUXY01000044.1:0-4690 GCA_015060705.1 Bacteroides sp.
TGGGTCAATGGATTCAGGAAGGCGAACGTACCATCTTCGAAACAGTTATCTCTGTAGAAAATCCGGATAACGAACTCCGTGTACCTAGCGATGAAGAAAACCTCGACGGTTTGAACTTCTTGGCTGGCAAGCGTGTAGACGAAGTGAACAAGATGGCCGAACTCGGTACTCAGTTGGCACACGTGGATGGTGGCGTTCCTAACATGCGCCTCATCGTTCCTCAGTTGAGCGAATACTACTTGGGTCAGGTAATCTATTTCTTCGAAAAGGCTTGCGGTATCAGCGGCTACTTGCTCGAAGTGAATCCGTTCAACCAACCGGGTGTAGAAGCTTACAAGAAGAACATGTTTGCTCTCTTGAACAAGCCAGGTTACGAAGAAGAATCAAAGGCTATCCAAGCTCGTTTGTAATTTTTCATAATACCATACAAAAAAAAGAGTTTCCGATTGGGAACTCTTTTTTTATCTCATTTCATCAACAATTTCAAGGTAAAGCAACTCCCCTTTCCTACTTCACTACTCACCCGGATACTACCTCCATGCAAGGTCATAATCTGCTTGCATAGGCTCAAGCCGATACCTGAACCGGTAGTCTTGGTCGTAAAGAACGGAATGAAAATCTTGTCCTGTACTTCAGGCAAGATACCGTTACCATTGTCCTTGACCGAAAGTTGGAAGATCTGCTTCTCTGCCTGATAAGCAGTTTCTACCACCACCTGCGGATGCGGTTGTTCGGCACAAGCCTCACTGGCATTCTTCAACAAGTTGATCAAGACTTGTTCCATTTGGGAACGGTCAATCATCAGCTTCCGGTTCTCATTCTCCACCTTATAAATATACTGCACCTTCGATGAAGGAAAAAGCTTCTTGATATCATCCAACCAATCTCCCACCTTAACCGGTGCCAAGATAGGCGATGCCAATCGGGACAATTTCCGATAATTCTCCACAAAGCCCAACAACCCTTTGCTCCGACGATGAATGGTCTTCATGCCTTGCAATACCAAGCTATCTTCATCCATACCTTGTTGTACAGCCCTATCACACAATGTATCACTCAATGAAATAATCGGAGTAATGGAATTCATGATTTCGTGCGTCAGGACACGGACCAACTTCTGCCAAGCTTCCATTTCGTTCTCTTCCAGAATCGAACGGATGTTCTTCAGGTTGATCAAGCGCAAAGTCTCCCGATTGGTTGAATATTCCGTTACGGTCACTGCCATATCCTGCATGAACTCTTCCTTATAAACACGGACCACTTTCACTTCACCAGGCTGTAATGTCTCCAATATCAACGGGAAATCGGTGTTCAGCCCTTTCAGTTCCTCCAGTTGATGAATGGTATAACCACATAAATCCTGTACCCCTGCCCGATTCATCCACAACACTTGCCCTTCCTTATCGGCAACCAACATGCATGTATCGACCGTATCCAACAAGGTTTCGAAATAACGGTATCGTTCCTCTTGGAAAGACATCCGGTTGCGCAAAGCAGTCATCACTTCATTGATGTCTTCCAACAACTGCTTTTCCATACGCCCTTGCCTTTTGCCCGAAAAGCTCAACGAGAAATCATTGTAGCGAATGGACTCCACCATACGCAACAAGCGATGCGTCGTCTGCGAATAAACAGAAACTACATAAACGATAAGTGCCAAGACCAAAAGGCAAGCAAAGAACATACAGAAGTAAAGCTCATGCTCATAAAAAACATAAGCCGCTACCGAACTGATGCCTAGCAATAACATCAGCAATACCATTCGTACTGTTTGCCAATGCGTCATAAGCCCAATTTTTCCATTTTACGATAGAGAGCATAACGGGTGATGCCCAACATTTCCGCTGCACTGCTCACATTGCCTGCCGCCTTCTTCAAAGCACGCTTAATGGCCTTCTGCTCCAATTCTTCCAGGTTCAAGGTCTCGTCCAAAGCACTTTTCTTTTCGGGTTGTGGAGTCAACATGAAATCATCCGGACGCAACCAGGCGAACTGCGACAGGATGACTGCCCGTTCGATGGCATGCTGAAGTTCCCGCACATTGCCCGGCCATTCGTAGCGCATCAGCTTCTGCTTGGCTTCGCGGGTCAATCCCTGAATTTCCTTCTTGTATTTATGGGCATACTTCTGCAAGAAATGTTCAGCCAACAGAATGATGTCCTCTCCTCTTTCCCTCAATGGCGGAATATGGATTTCAATGGTATTGATGCGATACAGCAAGTCCTGACGAAAAGTCCCCTCATCCACCATCTGACGGATATCGGCATTGGTTGCACAAATCAGACGGACATTGATAGGTAAGGCCCTGGTAGCCCCCAAACGGGATATCTGACGCTTCTCGATGGCCGTCAGCAACTTGCTTTGCATGGACAAGGACAAGTTGCCTATCTCATCCAGGAACAAGGTTCCGCCCGAAGCCACTTCCATGCGACCGGCCTTTGCCTTACGGGCATCCGTAAACGCTCCCTTCTCATAACCGAAAAGCTCGCTCTCGAAAAGCGATTCGGGCACACTGCCCAAGTCAATCGTCACGAAAGGTGCCTGCTGGCGGGGAGAGAAGAAACGGAGCGAACGGGCCACCAAATCCTTACCTGTACCGTTTTCACCTAAAATCAGGATATTGGCATCCGTTTCCGACAACTGACGGATGGTTCTGAACACATCCTGCATCACCTTCGACTGGCCAATCATCAAAGGCACGTCCTTGTCCTGACCGCTCAGTGCCTCCACTTTCGCCTGCAAATTCTTGATTTCCCTACGTGACTGTCTTAACTTGACGGCAGAAGAAAGAGTGGCAAGCAACTTCTCTTTTTCCCACGGCTTGGGAATAAAGTCCGTTGCTCCTGCCTTGATGGCACGTACCGCTTTCTCCGTATCAGCGTATGCCGTCATGAAGAGAACCACTGCCTCCGGATCAATTTTCAATATTTGCTCCAGACAATCGAAGCCTTCCTGTCCGCTGATGGCATCGCGGCTGAAATTCATGTCGAGCAAAATCACATCCGGTTCAAAGGTCGTCATGAAGTGTTCGATGCGAGATGGCTGAGTTGAAACCTTCACTTTCTCCACGTATGGTTCCAACAACAAGTTGAGAGCGAACAATACGTCCTCATTATCGTCAACTATAAATATTTTTCCTTGCTTTTCCATCGTATTTCTCTTGTTTTTGCAAAGATAAGCATAATTTCGTTGTGTTGAGTGTGCGAAATCGCACAAAAAACGTGCGGAATCGCACACTTTTTCGCACCCCCTATTTTCATCTTTCATCTCATTATCAGCCGATTAACGTTCTGGCACGGTTTTTGCTGTATAGATAATAGATGAAAAGCCTTTATAAGATGAAAAAAACACTCTTGATAACAGCTCTTTTCTTGGCCGTCCAAGTCTCGGCACAAGAAGAAACGATTAGCCTAACTTTGAGTCAAGCGATTGAAATTGCACAGGAACATTCGCCCGAAGCGGAAGCAGCTCGCCATACCTACCGATCGGCGTATTGGAACTACCGTTACTACAAGGCGAACTACCTGCCTTCCGTCACTTTATCGTCTTCACCTTCCTTCAACAAGCAGATTAGTAAGGTGACGCAACCCGACGGAACCAACCTCTTCATCAAGCAGAACCAACTGGCGGTCGACATGGACCTGAAGATCAATCAGAACGTCTGGTTCACGGGAGGTAGCCTCTTCGTCCGGAGCAACGTCCAACGCATGGACGAACTCGAAAACGATGTGACTGCCTACAACACCCAGCCCGTCATTATCGGTTATGAACAAGCTCTCTTCGGCTATAACTCGTTGAAGTGGGACCGCCGCATCGAGCCGGTTCGCTTCCGCGAAGCCCGAAAGGCATACAATGAAGCCTTGGAACTGGTTGCCAGTCAGACCAGCAACTACTTCTTCAACCTGGCCACCGCACAAACCAATCTCGATATTGCGTCCTCCAACTATGCAT
Source organism: Bacteroides sp. (assembly GCA_015060705.1). Lineage (GTDB taxonomy): Bacteria > Bacteroidota > Bacteroidia > Bacteroidales > Bacteroidaceae > Phocaeicola. Next base: position 3,952 of record SUXY01000044.1, read on the forward strand.
CAGCCGATACCTTGTATCGATATGCCGAAGGACGCTACAACATCGGTACTATTACCGAAAACGAAATGCTGCAACTGGAAATCAACAAACTGACGGAAGAAACGAACATGATGAACGCCCGCATCGAAGTGGAAGACCAGATGCAGATACTCCGCTCCTTCCTGGGCATCAATCGCGAAGTGGAATTGAGGGTCGTGACCGAAGGCGATGTACCGAAGTTTGAAATCCCGTTGGGCGATGCCCTGAAAATGGCTTTCAACAACAGCCCTGAACCGGATACCTACGAACGGATGAAGCTGCAAAGCCAAAGTAACCTGGCCTACGCCAAAGCCAATGCCGGACTGAAAGCCGACCTCTACGTGCAATTCGGTCTCTCGCAGACAGGCGACAAGTTTGCCGACTCCTATCGCAACCCGATGAACCAACAATATGCCAGCATCGGCATCTCCCTTCCTATCCTGGACTGGGGACGCGGAAAAGGACGCATCCGAGTAGCAAAAAGCAATGTGGATTTGGTGAACACCCAAGCCGAACAAGGCATGAAGGACTTCGAACTGAATGTAGTCCGCATGGTGCGCCAGTTCAACTTGCAAAGCCAATATGTGGAAGTCGCTTCCAAGACCGCCCGTACAGCCGACCGCCGTTACGAAGTAGCAAAACGCCTATATATATTAGGTAAGTCGACCATCCTCGACCTCAATGCTTCCATTACCGAAAAGGATGCCGCCCGCCGAAGCTA
>SUXY01000044.1:4790-29625 GCA_015060705.1 Bacteroides sp.
CTATATATATTAGGTAAGTCGACCATCCTCGACCTCAATGCTTCCATTACCGAAAAGGATGCCGCCCGCCGAAGCTACATCTCGGCCTTAAAAAGCTATTGGAGCCTTTATTACGGCTTGAGAAGCATGACAGGCTATGACTTTGAACACAATCAAAAGATAGAAGAAATTTTACCTGAGATATAGTCTGTCATCCAGAGCGAAGCGAAGGATCTCGATAACATCCACTTTATGCTCCCGAGATTCTTCGTCGCTTCGCTCCTCTGAATGACAAATAGTTTTTAATCAGAAATCAAAAAACGAACAATATGGACATCAAGCTAGAAAAGAAACCGTGGTACATCCGTTACCGTTCATACCTCTTGGCAGGTGGCGCCTTCGTCATCTTCCTGATTTATGTCATCTCCCTTTCATTGGGACCTAGAAAGCTCCGCATCGAAGCAGACAATATCCAAATAGCCGAAGTAAGGAACGGCAAGTTCATGGAATACGTGGATGTGGAAGGATTGGTACAACCGATTCTGACTATCAAAGTAAATACCCGCGAGGCGGGAAGTGTGGAACGCATCGTGACCGAAGAAGGTTCGATGATGAAGAAAGGTGATACCATCCTGGTACTCACCAATCCCGACCTGATACGCGAAATAGAAGACCAGCGAGACGAGTGGGAAAACCAACGCTATTCGTATAAGGAGCGTGAAATAGAGATGGAACAGAAGAGCCTTGCCCTGAAACAACAGGCACTCCAGACGCAATACGAAATGAGTCGCCTCCAAAAGAGCTTCGGACTGGAAAAGGAAGAATACAAGATGGGTATCAAGAGCAAAGCCCAACTGGAAGTGAGCGAAGACGAATACAACTACAATGTCAAGAAAACTGCCCTCCAGATGGAAAGCCTGCAACAGGACTCCGCCATGACCATCATCCGCAAGGAGCTTCTGCGCAACGAAATGGAACGGGGACAGAAGAAGTTCCTCCGAAGCATGGACCGATTGGAAGGCCTGATTGTCCGTGCACCGATTGACGGACAGTTGAGCTATGTCAATGCCACTCCGGGCCAACAAGTGGCTTCGAACTCGAACATCGCCGAAATCAAGGTGCTCGACCAGTTCAAGATTCACACCCAACTGAGCGAATACTACATCGACCGCATCACCACCGGCCTTCCTGCCACCGTGAACTATCAAGGCAAGAAATACCCGTTGAAGATTACGAAGGTCGTACCCGAAGTGAAAGATCGCATGTTCGATGTCGATTTGGTCTTCACCGGTGAAATGCCGGAAAATGTACGTGTAGGCAAGAGCTTCCGTGTACAGATTGAATTGGGACAACCCGAAGACGCCCTTGTGATGCCTCGTGGCAACTTCTACCAAGCCACCGGCGGACAATGGATATATAAGGTGAATGGTGATAAAGCCGTCCGTGTACCGCTCACCATCGGTAGACAGAATCCGCAACAATACGAAGTAACCGAAGGTTTGCAAGGCGGAGATTTGGTGATTGTCACCGGATATGATAACTTTGGAGAAGCAGAAGAATTGATATTGAAATAAATCATACATCAAGAAAACATGAAAACATTGACATACGCCATCCGAATCATTACTCGGATGAAAGCCTATAGCATTATCTGTATCTTGGGACTGGTTATCAGCATGGCCGGAACCATGACACTGGTACGTTACATCCATCAGGAACTTACGGTGGACCATTATCTGAAGGACTTGGACAAGCTGCATTTGCTGGCCAATCATACCATTAACGAAGAAGGTTCTTTACGCCTGAGCAGCAATCGCAATTGGAATAGAGAAAAGCAGTTCGTTGATCCCCTCAACCATCCGACTGTTGACAAACACACCCGTATCGTTGCATTACCTAAAGGAGAAATCGGGAAAGACAACCAGCATTTCTCCGTCAGTGCCATTGCTGTAGATACAATCTTCTTTCAACTGATGCCTTGCCAAACAAGCCTCGGAGTAACCGACCAGATACCTCCCACCGGAATCATCCTAAGCGAAGAACTCTCCCTGCGAGTTTTTGGAAAAGAAGACCCGATAGGCAAAGAACTGACTTTCGGAGGAAAGAATGTAACCGTAACCGGTATCATGAAAGCCCCTTCCACCAAAGCATCATTTGTCTTTGACATCATTGTGTCCGAGAAACTTCAAAGGGAATGGGCAGGAACGGGAAATGCCGCTTTATTCAATTTGGTGCGCCTACATCGGTCGGAAGATTTGGAAACCATCAATGCCGCACAACCTGTTCTAAAACTGATTTCGTGGAATAAAAATGAAACACAATTTCAGTTGTTTCCTTTGAAAAATAATTATTTCGATGAAAGACTGACTCTTTATCAATCTGAACACATGTTTCCCAAAGGTGACAAGGACAGTATTTACATCCTCATCTTTGTGGCTATTCTCCTGTTCTCCATCGGTGTCCTCAACTACCTGAATCTCTATACGGTCATCATGCAGAAACGGGGATTGGAATTCGGTGTCAAGAAAGTATTCGGTGCTAGCCGTTGGGCATTCTTCAAGCAACTATATACAGAAAACTTCCTGCTTTCTGCAACGACACTTCTTTTTGTGGGAATGACTATCGAAATAACCGACAAGATAATGGTCAACCTATTGGATATTCCTATGCACAAGAACGTGGCTTTTGATACGGCAATATATATCGGCATTCTATTTGTCTTTCCGCTTATCACGATGCTGTATCCCTACTTCCGCCATGTGTATAGCCGTCCGGTATCATCCATCAAGGGTATCAAGCAAGGTGGAAGTTCACCGTTAACCCGTAGTCTTTTTCTTACCATTCAGTATATCATTTCTTTCTGCCTTATTGTAGTATCCATCTACTTTGCCAAGCAGTTGAATGACATGTTGAACGCCGATTTGGGCTATAACACAAAGAACATTATCCGCTGTATGGTGATTCCTGCCAAGAACACAGATGCTATTATCAGTGACATGAAAGCCTGGGAAAGAGAACGCGAAAAGGATAAACAGGACGCTGCCCATATCATACATACCCTCAACTCCTGTCCCGACATTGTAGCATGGAGTTTGGGAGATGAATTGTGGCACAGTGCCAGTGCTTATATCCGTCCTATTGCCAAGAAAGCAGGCACAGAGAATGAATTTATAGAAGGAGATCATACGAGCCTTTCTACATCCGACATGGCTCTTTTCGATTTGGAAATCATCGAAGGACGAAGTTGGAATGAAACCGACAAGTTTGCACACTATAATATCATCATTAATGAAACGGCCAAGAAGCTAATGGGTATTACCGACATTCATACGGAAATGGTTCAGACCAAGGACCGTCTATGGTGGAGCAGCGAAGTCGATTGTAGTGGTAATCCGCCTTTCCACATTGTCGGGGTCATCAAGGATTTCAATACCAGACATTTGTCCAAGGCTACCCATCCGACTATTTATACCTATTCTCCATCTACCGGTGAATACTTTCATCCGGGACGCTACTTTCTAGTCCGTTATCAACCGGGCAAGCAACAAGAGGTACTGAAAGTATTAGCCAACCTCCGCAACGAAGTTTCGGGAGAAGGTGAACTGCAATACTCCTTCCTGGAGGACGAAATCGCCAAACGATATGAGAACGACAAGCGCATTGTACTCATCTACATGACATTTGCCGCACTTGCCATTGCTGTATCCTGCTTGGGATTGTTCGGTTTGTCGTTGTTCGAAATCCGTTTACGCTATCGTGAAATCGCTCTGCGGAAAGTTCATGGAGCAGGAGTAACGGACATTGTCCGCCTACTGTTGAAACGGTATCTGTTACTTTTGGGTATTTCGGCATTGATAGCCTTCCCGCTCGCCGTATTCTTCATTCAAAAATATATGGAAAGTTATGCCTATCGCACTCCATTGTCTGGATGGATATTCTTGTTGGCATTGGTCATCATCGCCGCCATCTCGGCCGGTGTCCTTTTCTGGCAAGTACACAAAGCTGCGAATATCAATCCGGCAACGATAATGAAGAGTGAATAAATCATAAATCATACATCAAGAAAACATGAAAACATTGATATACGCTATCCGCTTCCTCTTGAGAAGCAAATCATATACCATTATCAACTTGCTGGGCTTGGCTTTCAGTCTGGCTTGTTGCATCATTCTGATGCGATACATCCACCGGGAACTGACGGTGGATACCCATTGTGTGGATAGAGAACAAGTATACACCACCCAAATTAATATGGAAGGAAGTAGCCACATCGGAGGTATATCTTCCTATCAATACGACCCGGTTAAACTGGATAAGAGCCAAATTGAAATAGAAAGTCGTTTTACACCACTTGATCAAGATTTCCTTATAGCCAACGGAAACCGCTTCCCTTCACGAACCATTGTGACGGATAGTGCTTTCTTCCAACTCTTCCATTATCCTTTACTACAAGGAAAACTGGCATTGGACAAACCGACCTCTGTCCTACTGAAAAAAGACTTCGCACACAAATTGTTTGGTCATGAAAATCCGATAGGCAAGACCATCCGTCATTCCAATGGAAAAGACTTAATCATTGAAGGTATCCTGGACGAACCTATTTGTAAATCAAGCATTCAGTTTGATATGGTACTTTCGTATCATCTGTCTACCCGATGGGAGCGAATGGAACAAGATCTTTACCGTTTCTTGCCGGGAACAGATATGGAAACCATAACCGAAATAGGCAATACTCCCCGATACTTAAACAATCCACAATGGGACAGCCGACAGTATACGTTCTCTTTCATACCAATCAAAGAGACTTACTGGCACAGCGAATGGCAAGACCAAAAAAACATGTTCCCTACCGGACAGAAATCACACCTTTATATTCTATCCGGTGTTTGTTTATTACTATTCCTTACAGGATTGCTGAACTTCATTAATCTTTACTTGGTAGCCATGCTCCGCCGAGGCAAGGAGTATGGTTTGAAGAAAGTATATGGTGTCAGCAGAAGCACCTTGTTCCTACAAATCTGGTTGGAGAATTTTCTATTGTCTACATCGGCTTTGCTCATTGCATGGTTCCTTATTGAAGTAACCCAAATACCTGTCAACCACCTGTTAAATACCCATTTCACTTATATTCCATTCGACGGGTGGCTTTCCCTTGGTATCCTTCTGATCTTACCGTTGATTGCTTCCATTTATCCATTCATGAAGTATAGTTTCAGTTCCCCCATCCGTTCTATCCAATCTATCGGTTGGGGCAACCGTTCTGTACACTCCCGCATGGTATTCCTCGGTTTGCAATATGCTTTGACTTTCTTAATTTCCGTATGTGCCCTTTATTACAACGGACAGTTAAGTCTTTTACTGAACACAGACCCAGGCTTCCGTACCAAAAACATCATCCTTGCCAAACTCATTTATAGTTCACAGGATTTCAACATTTTCAGTGAAGAAAAATGGGAAGAAGACCGGGTGCGTAACCAAGCCATCAGAGAGAAGCTGAAAGCTTGTCCTTACATTGAATACACCCATAATTGTTGGGATAAAATAACGGAAAAAGGATACGAAGTAAACCATGTTACTCCCGACGGTAATAGAATTCTTTTAGGTCGTCAAATGGTTTCTCCCGACTTCTTTAAGATGTTCAATATCAAAATAGAAGAAGGCACCTTGCCTGAAGCAGAGAGAAGATATTACGTAGCTAACCGTGCAGCCATGAAGGCTTTGGGCTTTACCTCATTGGAAGGGGCAAGCCTCATCGAAGAGAACAGATACAGACGTAACAACCAAGTGGCATTTAATTCCATTACTGCCATTGCCGAAGATTATTATAACGGTCACCTGACAATGGGTTACCAACCTATCCTATTCGAAGTAGGAAACTTTGGTCGCGAATCTGTTTACATCGCCTATCCGGAAGGTAAGCTACCAAATTTGCTCAATTACTTGAAGGAAATGATGAAAGAATTCTATGGTACGGAAAACGTGGAATACAAAATGCTGGAAGATGAAGTAAAAGCCCTTTACGACGAAGACCGAAAGATAGCCAGTATCTACAACATCTTTGCTTTCATAGCCATTGCCGTATCATGCCTTGGCCTTTTCGGCATCTCGCTCTTCGACATTCGCCAGCGGTATCGTGAGATAGCCATCCGCAAAGCACACGGAGCCGGCATGAAGGACTTGTACCAACTGCTTTTCCGGAAATACCTCTTGGTTCTCGGAGCATCGTTCGTGGTAGCTGTTCCCCTCGCCTATTACCTCATCCATCAATACACGGCGGACTTTGTAGTAAAGGCTCCGATTGGTATCGGTATCTTCGTCATCGCCTTGTTGCTCGTAGCGGTCATTTCGATGGGTACACTCTGGTGGCAGATACGCAAGGCGGCAAATATTGACCCGGCTACGGTGATGAAGAGTGAATAATAACCTAATTTATATAGAACATGAAAAATTATCTCATAGGCTTTGCCATCTGTTTTGTTTTGGTTGGAATAATTTCAGCCTTTACTTTCCGTAACCGTATTTACGCCTGGACGTTGGGCGATGTACAGGCTCTTTACACTGAAGCGACCACCTTGTACAAGGCACGTCAATATGAAGAAGCAGTTCCACTATTCGAACAATTGGCTGGTATTGACACGGCCGCTTATTGCAAGTTTGTATTAGGAGATATGTATTATCGAGGCCTTACAGGAGAAGTCGATTACCCAAAAGCGATTACGCTCTTCAAGGAAGCAGCCGAATTGAATAATACGGATGCACACAACAATCTAGCGGTAATGTATTTGTCCGGTCATGGAGTGCAAGCCGATTATTCGAAAGCTTTCCGCCATTTCCAATATGGTGCAGCGAATGGCAATCCTCAAGCTCAAGTCGGACTAGGAACGATGTACCGACATGGTTGGGGAACAGCCCGTAACTCGTCAACAGCTTTTGATTGGTACCGTAAAGCTGCTGCCCACGGCAATGTAGATGCCATGAATAACTTGGGTTATATGTATGCTTCCGGATTCGGTAAGATGATGAGTGCAGAATCTGCCCTTTATTGGTATAAAAAAGCAGCTGCATATAATCACCCCAAAGCCCAATACAACATAGGAGCACTTTATGCCGAAGGAAGGGGCGTAGAGCGTGACTTGCAAAAATGTGCAGAATGGCTGACCAAAGCTGCTTTGCAAGGAGAAGCTACCGCCCAGTTCAATTTAGGGAACATGTATTATTTGGGCAAAGGAGTAGCACGGGATTTGGACCAGGCAGCCATGTGGTATAGTCTAGCAAAGGAACAAGGACATCGGAATGCCGCCCGTTTCCTTACTCATCTGGAACAACATCAAGATATAGCTGATTTGGATTCTAACTTTACTATTCGTCTTATTCCTGAGAATTGAGCCAGTTATCATAAATAAATCAAACTTATAGAAGCATGAAAACATTGACATACGCCATCCGCTTCCTAACACGAAGCAAATCATATACCATTATCAACTTGCTGGGCTTGGCTTTCAGCCTGGCTTGTTGCATCATTCTGATGCGATACCTCCACCGGGAATGGACGGTGGATTCCCATTGCATCCGTCCGGATGAAGTAGTGACTCTTATCAACAAGAATGGAGAATTCCAATTCCCGACATCGCAACAAAATACGCTCCAATTCTATCCAGACTTGAAGGATATACTCATTCCCGAAGACAAGATAATCGAATCTTGTGAGTTTGTTCTGTTGACGGACATCGACTTCAAGAAAGAAGAAGTATCCTACAATCTGGATATCTTGGCAGTGGACAGTACCTATTTCCACTTCTTTGAATATCCGTTGGTAGAAGGAGAACTCCGTCTCCATACACCTCAAGACGCCATCCTGACCCGAGCTTGCGCCCAACGCTTGTTCGGTAAGGAAAGTGCCGTGGGAAAGGTACTGAAAGCATTCGGAAGAGACGTGACTATTCGGGGCGTCATCGACCAACCGGCCTGCAAGAGTATCCTGAATTTTGAAATCCTGACCTCTTATCAATTGACCAGCTGGAGCCGCATCGGAGGCGGTTGGTTGCGTGTATTGCCCGACCAAGTCAACCTGGATACCATCAATGCCAAGACCAATGTATTTGGAAGTGTGAAGCCTAACCCTGTACAAGACAACAAAAATGTACGTAATGAATACATCCACTGGAAAGACATCTATTATGACTATTGGACAGAAGAAGGAGAGACCTTGAACTTGGGCAACCGCACCTACGAACGGATGCTCATCGGTGTCATCATCGTCCTTCTGCTAGTAGCCATCATCAACTTTATCAATCTTTACATGGTGTATATGATGAAGCGACAGAAGGAATTCGGCATCAAGAAAGTATTCGGTCTGAAAGGTTGTCCGCTTTTCTTGCAGATTTGGTTGGAAAATGTCCTGCTTGCCTTCGCCGCTTTGCTGGTAGCCTGGCTATTAGTGGAAATCACGGTTCCACTATGCGAACAATTGATGAACGAACCGATGAAAGGATATAACTTGTTCGACCTGAAACTATCCTTGGCTTTTGTGGCTGTTTTCCCGATAATGACCTCCCTCTATCCGTTCATCAAACACAATTACCTCAGCCCCATCACTTCTCTCCGGAGCGTCAGCGGAAGTAGGGAAAGCATCGTCATCCGCATGAGCTTCCTGTTCCTTCAATATGTCCTCACGCTGACCTTGTTGATGGTAGCGATATATTTCAACCGCCATCTGAACTTTCTGCAAGACACACCGACAGGCTTCCGTAGCGAAGGCATCCTCTATGCCCAATTGGTCAACCGCAACCAATTCGAACATGGAAGTGGCGAACGAAAGAACTACGAAGAGATTTGGAAGAAACAAACCAGTTTCTATGAACAGAAACTGAACGAATGTCCATACATTGAAAAATGGGCACCAAACCGTTCGGAAAGCATCCTCCACGAGCAATCCCTATACAACATCATCAATGACAAGGATGAAAGTCATCAACTCATCGTCCGATTCATCGGCAAGAACTATTTCGACATCCATGAATTGAAATTCACCGATGGTTCCATGCCCGAATTGGAAAAGAATACTTTCAACCATAAAGTAATCCTGAACGAAGCTGCCATGAAAGCATTCGGCTACCAAACAGCCAACGAAGCCTTTGTCCGTAGCGAACAACCGTTATGGTTCAGTTACAATTTCGAAGCCAAAGAATACATCAAGGGAGGTATTGAACTGATGCCTGTGGAAGCGGTTGTCACCGACTATTATGCCAGTCATCTCAGCGAAGGCATCAAACCGATGATATTCCTCGTCAGTAACGACAACATGAACGGCAACGTAGCCATCACCGTACAAAAAGGTAAGGAAAAGGAAGTCATCGACTATTTGGGACAGATGGTCAAGGAAATGACGGGCAACAGTGATTTCGTCTATTCTTGGCTTCAGGATGAAGTCGATGCACTCTATGATGATGACCGCCGCCTGACCATCATCTACAACATCTTTGCCTTGGTCGGTATTTTGGTTTGTTGCCTCGGTCTTTTCGGCATCTCGCTTTTCGATATCCGTCGCCGTTATCGTGAGATAGCCATCCGAAAAGCACACGGTGCCGGCATAAAGAACTTGTACCAACTGCTCTTCAAGAAATATTTGTTGGTTCTCGGAGCATCGTTCGTGGTAGCTGTTCCCCTCGCCTATTACCTCATCCATCAATACACGGCAGACTTTGTAGTAAAGGCTCCGATAGGTATCGGTATCTTCGTCATCGCCTTGTTGTTGGTGGCATTCATTTCCATGGGTACCCTTTGGTGGCAGATACGAAAGGCTGCGAACATTGACCCGGCTACGGTGATGAAGAATGAGTGATTTCCCTTGCACTCGTGTCACCGGGACTTAACGATTTGTGAATCATAGCAGAAACGATGGCAGGAGTCCTTACACCTCCGTAATTCTCCTGCCACCATCAATTAGTTCACAATTTTGTGGTCCACAAACTTGTACGAGCTTCCGCCGGAAGATGTAGCATCTTATCGCAGTAAGATGTAGCATCTTATCGGGGTAAGATGTAGCATCTTTCAGCGAATGCCCGTACACCCTATTTTCATCAGATTTACTAGACACTTTTTATCCACATAAACTGAATCAGTAGACGACTTTCAAGAAGTCATACTAAATATGTAGACTATAGGGTATTAAAGCCGGAATCTGACAAACATGGCAGGAGCAACACGGAAGTTGCAGCACTCCTGTCACCGATTTCAGGCTGATTCACAAACCATTAAATCCCGGTGACAGGAGTGCAAGGAATTTCTTTGTATTTTGTAAGAACAGAAACTTTCACTATATTTGTAAAGCAATTATTTATTTAATCACAACATGAAAAGAACACTCTACCCACTGCTTTTGCTTGCCTTGCTCCTCGGATGCAAAATGCAGCAAGAACCTTCAAAAGCCACACAAGGCGAAGTCATCATCACGGGCATAATCAAGAACCGCGATTTCTATCCGCACGTCAATGAAATAGTCCTGCAACTTCCTTTCTTCAGAAAAGGGAAAGTAACCTATACCACCGACATTGCCGAAGACAACAGCTTCTACTTCAACTTCATGCTTCATGCCGAAATGTGCGAAGTAAGTATCAAACCTTACATGGAACACCTGTATGTACAACCGGGGGACAGTATCCATTTGGAGATTGATTTCAAAGACATGCTGCATCCGGTCGTCACGGGGGATGGAGCCGAACTCAATGCACAGATAACACAATTCACTCAAGGCGGTTTCTATATGCAGGACTACCGTATCTTTCCGGATTTCAATACCAACGAAGAACTAGAAGAACTGCTGGAAAAGGAACATCAGGAAAGAATCCGCCGATACGAAGAATATGTACAGAAACACCAACCAGACGAAAAAGTGAAGCAGTACATCAGCGAATTGCTGAAAGCCGATTACTATACGGCACTGTTCAATAATCTGCTCTATGCCAAAAATTATCGGATAGAAGGTGTTGACATCCATCGCTATGCCCATCGACTGAAGGAAGCTTCTGCCTTATTGGATAACCAAGTAATAACCGATGCGCATTTCCGCATGTCGCAAGAGATGTATTACTATCTACATGCCACCAACGAACGACTCAAAGCCTATGACCAAAGCGTTACATTGGACGACATACTTTCTCCATTGAAAGACACGCCAGCCATGCCGTATCTCTATGCACAAGGTTTGTCGTCATCCCTTTACGAACTGAACGATACGACCTATTTCAATAGTCAAAAAGAGAAATTTGACCTCTATATACAATCGTCCTATCTACGGAACTCCATTCTACAAATGCATCAGTCAAAAAAAGGATTTCAGGAAAACCCCAAACCGGTTTCCGACTATATCCTCCACGGACGCTATCAGGATCAAGTGAAAGCACAAGGATTCATGCCTTACATGAAACCCTTCTACGACTTACTGGAGAAGTACCGTGGAAAAATGATTTATCTGGACTTTTGGGCTCCGTGGTGTCCACCCTGTTTGGCAGAAATGGAACCTTTGAAAGAACTCCGAAAGAAATACAAGACGGAAGACATCGTTTTCATCACCATCTGTAGAGGTGACAACAGAAAAAGATTAAAGGAAGTTCTCGAGAAGTACGAAATGCATGTAGACGGCATTGAGCACATCTTGACTGATGATTTGCAAGATGACAACAATGTCCACAAAATGTACAACCAACTTAATGTAAACCGCTTTCCACATTACTTCATCATCAATCGCGAAGGAGTAATCGTAAACTACGGAAGCATGATGCGCCCCAGCTATCCAGGTACTGCCGCATGTATTGAACAGTGGTTGGGTAAGTAAGACCGTTTATTGGGTTGAATAAGCACAAAAATCGTCTATAACCTGCGAAAGTTTTAAAAAAAACACAACTTTCGCAGGTTATAGACACTTTTTCTCCGGCAATTTCCGAAGGTTTAAGCATATAACTATGGAATCACATATGGCATTTCCCATGGAAAGTATAGCGGAATCATACAGAAAGAAGTTACAACGGACGACTTGTTCTCATAAGGATTTTTCATCAAAGGCTTCCCCCAAAGGAAGCCTTTTTTAACATTCCCATTGTGCGGAGTGTGCGGAATCGCACAAGAATCGTGCGGATTCGCACACTTTTTCATACCCCCTATTTTCGTCTTTCTCTTCATTATCAACCGATTAACGTTCTGGCACGGTTTTTGCTGTATAGTAATATAGTAACGAACGAATTTTAGTATCTTTGAGACATGATTACACACTATCTGAAAGTTGCCTTCCGCAACCTGTTGAAGTATAAAACACAGACCGTCATCAGCGTATTGGGCTTGGCGGTGGGATTCGTATGTTTTTCCTTGTCCGCCCTCTGGATAGAGCATGAAAGCACCTTCGACCATTACCGCCAAGATGTGGACCGTCTCTACATGGTTCGGAGCAACGACGGGTACAATGAAGGAGGAATCAAAAGCCGAATCAATTATCCTTTCGGGAAATTCCTGATGGACAACTATCCGGAAGTGGAGGAAGCCGCTCCTTTCTATATTTATGACAAAGAGCGCATCGAAGTGAACGGCATGCACGAAGAAGTGCGGTTCTCGTCCGCCGAGCCTGAATGGATGGACATGATGGACATCCGCATCGTGGAAGGAAACCGCAACTTCATGGACCGCAAGAGCAATGCCGAAGTGGCCATCACCCGGGAATTGGCACGGAAATGGTTCGGCACGGAAAGCCCGTTAGGAAAGGAAATCAAGACACACCGATACACCAAGACCATCTGCGCCGTGGTGGAAACGGACAACTCGCACACCAATTTCGCTTTCGACATGATGGGGCATCCCGAACTGGGGCGCACATGGTATTGGACACAATGGAGCCTATTGATAAAGGTAAAACCCGATACGGACATCGAAGCCTTGGAAGCCAAAATCAATGCCAACCTTCCGAAAGAGCTGAATGAGTTGAATTCCGTCATCCGAAGCGGCACCAACCGTATCTACCTGACTCCCGTCAGCACCTTGCGGAGCGCCAAGGACTATCTGGACGAAAAGGAAGCCATCATCACGCTGGATTACATCATCTATTTCTCCGTGGCGGGAGGGCTAATTATCCTTTGTGCCATCATCAACTACCTTGCCCTGTTTGTCAACCGGATGCGGGTTCGCCAACGCGAGATGGGACTACGCATGTTGGTGGGTGCCAACCTCCGCTCCCTCATGACCATGCTGGGCACCGAGTTTCTGATGCTCTTGACTTGTGCCTGGTTCGTGAGTTGCATGATGACCGAATTAAGCATCGGCAAATTCACAGAACTGGCCAGCATCGACATCCCGTACAGTCAGATTTATGGCAAGTCCATCCTGTCGGTGTGTGTGATTTCCCTCATCATCCTGATAGCGAGCCTCACCTTGATTTACTTCATGCACTACCGTTCGATGCGCCTTTCCATCCAGCAGACCAGCAGCCGTGTGAAGGGAGCCATGATACGGAAGGTCAGCCTCGTCCTCCAGTTGTTCGTCTGCCTGTCCTTCATCACCGGAACGGTGCTGATGAACCAGCAAATCGACCATCTCCGCACCCACGACCTCGGTATGGAATACGAGAACCGGGCTGCATTCGAACAACAAGGAAGCACCGTCGATATGAGTGTGTGGAAAGAGAAAATCAAGCGTTTGCCCATGGTGACGGAAGTGCTTGACAATTACTATCATCCGATGATTTCCAAAGTCATGGCATGGATTCAAATCAATCAGTGGGAAGGCCATGAAGGAAGATTGGAGCACCCGATATCTGCCACCACCTTCCTTGCCACGGAAGAGTTTTTCAAATACTTTGACATCAAGCTCTTGGCAGGCGAATGGCTCAACGGATATTCCACCAAGAAAGACATCATCATCAACGAATCGCTGGCACGGAAGTTGGGATGGAGCGCCGAAGAAGCCATCGGCAAGCATTTCAGTGATTATAGCGGTACGATAAAGCACAAAATCATCGGTGTAGTGAAGGATTGCCACTACGGTCCTCCTACTTCGAAGATGCTGAACGTGGCCTTCATCGCCGAAGACTATGCCGGCGGCATGTGCTTTTGGAATACCAGTATCCTCTTCAAATACAAGGAAGGCACGTGGCCACAATGCAAGCAGGCCTTGGAAGAAATGTGTGCCGACCTAAAAGCCACGGGCGAAGTCTTCCGCATCTATAATGAAGAAGAAACCTACAACACCTATCTCCGTGCCGAAGACATGCTCACCCGTTTGTTGACCTTCGCTTCGGTGGTCTGCGTGTTCATTGCCATCTTCGGCATCTATTCGTTGGTGACACTCACCTGTGAGCAACGCCGCAAGGAAATAGCCATCCGAAAAGTAAACGGAGCCACGGTAAAGGACATCCTCTTCATGTTCTTCCGCGAATACCTGACCATGCTGGTTATAGCCTCCGTCCTGGCTTTCCCAACGACATACGTCATCGTGAAACAATGGATACAAGGTTATATCCGTCAGATGGAGATAAGCATCTGGCCATTCATATTTGTATTCCTAGGATTGTTGGCGGTAGTCATCATCAGCATCAGTTGGCGAGTATGGAAAGCCGCGAATGAGAATCCAGCGGACGTAGTTAAAAGTGAATAAAAATAAAAAGAAGAACATATATGATTAAACACTATCTGAAAGTTGCTTTCCGCAACCTGTTGAAGTATAAGACACAGACCGCCATCAGCGTATTGGGACTGGCGATAGGATTTGCCAGTGTAGCCCTTTCCATATATTGGAACCATTACGAAATGACGTACGATGCCTTCCAAAAGAATGCCGATCGTATCTATCGGGTGCGGCAAACCAGTTCTTTCGGTGGAGTTTCCAGCATTACTCCGGGACCTTTGGCTGAATATCTGATGCACACACACCCGGAAGTGGAAGCAGCCTGCCTCACCCGTTATTTCAGCCTTTACGAACCTACCGTCAACGGCATTCCTTTTCCAAAGAAGACTTACTCCTATTCCGTAACTCCGGAAGCCCTGAAAATGTTCGACTTCGAATGGGTAGAAGGAGAAAAAGATATGAGCCGATGGGGAAAAAACAAGATTGCCATAGCCGAGCATGTGGCCAAAGCCGTATGCAGCAACATGTCTCCCATCGGACTAAAAGTGAAGACCCAGAACAATCGGGAATATGAAATTGTCGGTGTGTTCAAGGATTGGCCTGAACATTCCAATTTCAAGTTCGATGTGATTGCACAAGCAGAAGTGGACAATGCCTGGAATACTTCCATGTACAACACTTACGCCATGCTCCTGCCGGACATCGACCACCAACGTTTCATCGAAAAGATGAAGACGGACACCATTGTTTCAGGTCCATGGAAAAATGTATTCGACGTATGGACGCCATTGAAAGAGATGCGCTATACCCATCCCGAAGCTGCGTTGAACGTACGTCTGGAAGATGTCCGTCTCTTTACCATGGCCTCTATACTCATTATGGTATGCGCCTTGCTCAATTACCTGACCTTATTCATCAGTCGTCTTCAATCCCGAGGCCGTACGCTGGCACTCCGCACCGTATATGGCTCATCGGGTTGGCAGATGGGCTGTCTGTTAATGACCGAATACATGCTTCTTCTGTTCGGTGCATGGTTTGTGGGGATGTTGTTCGTCGAGCTGAGCATGGCCACCTTCATGGAGCTGGCTATCATTAAGGTTGCCCGACTCAGTATCTATCAGGCATGTGGTTATCTCATTTTGTTCATCATCGCCCTTTCGGCCATCCTTTCACTCATACCTATTCTTTATGTAAAGAAAAAGACCTTGGCATCACAGATTACTCCGACGTCACACCATCCCAAGAACTACTTCCGTTTGGTCAGCGTCTGTGTGCAACTGGTATTCAGCACATTGTTCATTTTTTGCTCGGTAGTCATGATGAAACAAATTCATTATCTGACCCATTCGGACATCAACATCCAGCGCAAACAAATCGGTTGGTTAATGACACGTGTTGAACGGGACAGAGCGGTTGCCCTCCTGAACGAATTACCTTGCATCACTCAAGCCATCCCCGTAGAAGACCCATTGTTTCCTCCAGGATGGGGAATGTCCGGCAATACGGCCATGGAATGGGAAGGAAAGCCTGAAGACGCAAAGGACATTTCTTTCCACATACTCCAATTGAACGACAGCATCGCACGCTTCTATGGATTGAAAATGAAGGAAGGCCCTGCCTCCTTCGACCTCGGCAAAGACGAAATCTTCATCAACGAAACCTTCGCCAAGCAACTGAATCTGGAAGAGCCGATAGGAAAAACCATCAATGAGACATTTCGCATCAAAGGTATCATCCAAGACTATCAAAGCCAAGCTCCGACCGAAAAGGTGCAACCATTCGGATTCTTCCCCGTCAGAAATACACGCCAGTACATCGCCCTCCGATACAACGGTGATTATGACAATCTGATGAAATCCATCACCGATGCCTTCAAGGATGAAGAATATCCTGACTTCACCTACGAGGATGGAGAACGGAAATACGAAGGATATTTGAAGTCGGAAAGCAATTTGCTGCAATTGCTCGGCATCACCACCATCGTGAGCATGCTGATTGCCTTGTTCGGCATCTATGCCCTGATAGTGCAATCATGCAAACAACACCGCAAGGAGATAGCTCTCCGGAAGGTACACGGAGCACAAGTGAAGGACATTCTCACCATGTTCTTCAAGCAATACATGGCACAAGTACTGGTGTCATCCGCCATCGCTTTCCCCATCGGCTATGCGCTGATGAAGCGTTGGTTGGAAGGATATAGCCGCCAAACGGACATCAGCGCATGGATATTCCTGAGCATTTTTGTAGGAGTATCGGCATTGGTGACACTATGCATCAGCTATCGGGTATGGAAAGCCGCGAATGAGAATCCAGCGGACGTAGTTAAAAGTGAATAAAAATAAAAAGAAGAACATATATGATTAAACACTATCTGAAAGTTGCTTTTCGCAACCTATTGAAATATAAAACACAGACCGTCATCAGCATCTTAGGGATGGCTTTCGGATTCGCCTGCTTCGCCTTGGCAAGCCTTTGGATTCGACACGAAATGACGTATGACACCTTCCACGATGGAGCCGACCGCATCTATCGCATCCGGAAGGAAGAAAAAGGAAGCGCCAATGGATTGGGCTCCGTCACCCCCTATCCGCTTGCCGCCTATCTGAAAGAAACCTTCCCAGAAGTGGAAAGTTCCTGCAACCTGAACAACTACGAATCACCCTACAAGGTGAATGACGTAGAAATGAAGTTGAATGAACTGAGTATCGACTCTGCTGCCTTCTCCGTATTCGACATCCGCTTGTTGGAAGGAAGCTCCGATTTCCTCATTCCCGGACAAAGGGACAAAGTGGCCATCACCCGCCGATGCGCCCAGCGCCTCTTCGGCGATGAAAGCCCGATAGGCAAAACCATTCAAAGCGCCTATCAGAAAGACCCGATAACCATTTGTGCCGTGGTGTCCGAATGGCCGGAACACTCTAACCTGAACTATGACATCATCAACCGTACCAACCAATACGACCAATGGGGAATAGCTTCTTGGAGCACCTACATCCGTCTGACTCCGCAAGCCGACGCAAAGGCTTTTTCCAAAAAGCTGTACGAACACGTTATCCAAAAAGGAGACATCAAGATGGAACACTTCGTCGCCACCCCTCTAACCGCCATGCGTTACGACCGTCCCGACCCGCACGAGGAAGCCAGCGTGAAGCTGAAGCACGTCGCCCTGTTTGCCGTAGCAGGTGCATTGGTCATCTTTTGCGCATTGCTCAATTACCTGACCCTCTTCATCACCCAAATCCGTATGCGTGGCAAGGAGTTAGCCTTGCGGACGGTGAACGGAGCCTCATCCAGAAGCCTGTTTGCCCTACTCGTCACGGAGTATCTCATCCTTTTAATATGGGCATGGCTCTTCGGGATGCTGTTCATCGAGATTGTCTTCCCGTGGTTCAAGGAGTTGGCCGAACTGAAGGTGAGCCGTAACTTCGTCTATGCAGAAAGTGCGGTATATTGTTTCCTTGTAATCATACTCGCCATCCTGCTTTCGGCGTTCCCCATCCTTTATTATCGGAAGAAGTCCCTGCAATCGGTCATCAGCACCCAGAAAGACGGACGCGGTAAGAATCTCTTCCGCAAGGTGAGCGTCACGTTCCAGCTGATGGTCAGCATCGGGTTCATCTTCTGTGCTTCGGTGATGATGAAACAGCTCTTCCACCTGCGCAACACCGACGACCTCGGAATGGACATCCACAACGTAGCCGCCGTCACCATGAACTCGCAAACACACATCGATGCCATCAGCGATTTCCTACGGAGCATGCCCGAAGTGGAAGAAGTGGCTCCCCGACACAATCCCTTGGTCAAGCCAAGAGGCTCGATGATGTTGGGCACCAAAGAATGGGAGGATAAGCCTGCCGATGCTGAGGATGTAAGCATCACCATCCATCAGGAAGATACCTCTTTCGTCAGCTTCTATCGGATGACCCTCCTGGAGGGGGAAATGGTTACCGCCTCGTCCGAAAAGAACGACATCGTGCTGAACCAAGCCGCCGTCAAGGCATTCGGTTGGTATGAACCCATAGGCAAGACCTTCAAGCGTTCATACGACGGCGAAACCTATCGGGTAGTCGGTGTCGTGAAGGACTTCCATGCACAAACCCCGACACTCCCAGCCCAACCCGAAGGATTCATGTATCATTACGAGCTTGGAGGAGGATTCAGTTTCTACTTCAGCGAAAAGGACAACATCCTCTTCCGCTATCGGGAAGGTACCTGGAAGACTTGCAAGCAAAAGATAGAAACAATGCTCCAAACGGAATACCCCGACTCGCGCATCGAGCTGCAAAACACCGAAGAAGAATACGCCAAGTTCCTTTCTTCGGAAAACGCCTTGCTGAAGCTATTGGGTTCGTTGGCATTGATATGCACTTTGCTTTCCGTCTTCGCCATCTATTCGCTGGTGTCGCTCACCTGCGGACAACGCCGCAAGGAAATCGCCATCCGTAAGGTGAATGGAGCCAACGTGAAGGATATTTTGAATATCTTTGTACGGGAGTACACCACCTTATTAATGATAGCCTCCATCGTGGCATTCCCTGTGGGCTATGCATTGATGAAGAATTGGTTGCAGAACTATACCTTGCAGACTTCCGTGAGCGCTTGGCTCTATGTGGCCATCTTATTCGGCATCGCCTGCGTCATCGCTTTCAGCATCGGCTATCGGGTATGGAAAGCTGCCAACGAGAATCCGGCAGATGTGGTGAAGAGTGAGTAAAAAAAAGAACGATTCCGCTATTCAAAGCTATACACCGAGACATGACGTGAGACCGAAAGTAGTTGCTACAGCAGTCAAAATAGTGATGACGATGTTCAGGATTTTTCCCAAAAGTGATTTTTTTCCATAAGTTATGATGCATGATGTTTGATTTATGAGTGAACCATCCGAATGGCAACTCAGAACTCACAACTCAGAACAATATGTCAACGAATTCGGTCTCTGTCCTCATCCTCTCTTCCAAGCTCGAAGGTGCAAGAAGATTCAAGCATTTTTCTATCGAAAGACTACCCGTTTTACACATTTTAACGGATTCCGTTGTGCGGAGTGTGCGGAATCGCACAAGAATCGTGCGGATTCGCACACTTTTTCACACCCCCTATTTGAGTCTTTCTCTTCATTATCAACCGATTAACGTTCTGGCACGGTTTTTGCTGTATAGTAATTATAGTAACGAACGAATTTTAGTATCTTTGAAACATGATTACACACTACCTGAAAGTTGCCTTCCGCAACCTGTTGAAGTATAAAACACAGACCGTCATCAGCGTATTGGGACTGGCGGTGGGATTCGTATGCTTCGCTCTGTCCGCCTTCTGGATAAAATATGAAATGACATTCGACACCTTCCACGAAGATGCCGACCGTATCCACTTGGTAACCACCAATGATGAAGTAGCAACCGGAATATACTCCTGCTATACTCCACCGGCTTTGGCCAATTACCTGAAATCAACTTATAACGAAGTGGAGGAAGCCGTCTGTTATGAAGACTGGCCCACTTATGTGCAGTGCGGTAGCCGTATGGAAAACATCGAGACGCTGGGCATCGACTCCACCTTCATGGATATGATGAACATCGAAGTGCTGGAAGGAAGCACTCAATTCCTGATTCCGGCCAAAGAGAACAACGAAATTGCCATCACTCGGTCAGGAGCACTCCACTTGTTCGGAACTACCCATGTCATCGGGAAAACCCTGATAAACGCAAGCAGAAAAATCGAGTACCGCATTGGAGCCATTGTAAGCGAATGGGGAGAACACTCTACCATGAGATACAAACTGCTCAAAGCAAGATCGAGCAATGCCAATTGGGAAAACTCCAATTTCAAGACATTGGTCAAAGTCAAGAAAGGTACAGACATGGAAGCCTGGGAGGAGAAAATAAATCTTAACTTTCCTCAGGAATTGAAAAGCAACAAATTCTTTCCAAACACAGGACTAACCCATTTTATCGTAAACCCCTTATCGGAAACAAGACATGCACCGGAACTGAAGATTCAATCTACCTCCATTATCTCGCTCCGATACATCATCTACTTCTCCATAATAGGTCTACTGATTATTGCCTGTTCACTAGTGAACTACCTGACACTATTCATTGACCGTTGCCGTACCCGACAACGCGAGCTGGCACTTCGGAAAGTAAACGGAGCCTCGGAAGCTTCCCTCCATCTTCTGCTTGCCAACGAATTCATGATAACCCTGCTGATATCCTTGTGTCTAGGCATGGCATTCATCGAACTATTGCTCCCCACATTCAGCCGATATACAGACATTATCCAAACAGAAATCCCTATCTACAAGGAATGTCTGCTCTATCTGGTGGCTATCTCGATTTCTGCATTGCCTATTATCCTGATAACCATTCTGTTTTTCAGACGCCAATCCCTTCATCATGCCATCCAAAGCAGACAAGGGAGCCAGGCTGAACGTTTTTTCAGAAAAGCGACCATCGTCCTCCAACTGACGGTAAGCCTTTCCTTTATCTTCTGTACTTCCATCATCCAGAAACAATTACAACATCTTAGACACAGCGAGGTGGGATTTGAATATGCCGGTCGTGGAGCAGTCAGCATCTGGCTGAACGTGGACATGAACGTATGGGCAGAAAAAATCAAGGCACTGCCTATGGTTACGGAAGTAGTAGAGCCCAAATACTGGCCACTCATCGGACAAAGTTTCAGTTCCTCACGCACCATTGATTCATGGGACGGCCTGGATACAGCCCTGGAAACTCCCATGACATTGCATAGCATCCGAGCCGGTAAGGATTTCTTCGAGTTCTATGACATGCAATTGCTGGCAGGCGAATGGATAAACAAGGACACCCAAGCCTATCATATCAATATCATGGAATCTACTGCCCGAAAAATGGGATGGACACCCGGAGAAGCCATCGGTAAGCACATTTATCATACGAACAAAAACGTATCTCCACTAACGGTCATCGGCGTAGTAAAGGACTGTGCCTTCACTTCTCCAACCAATGATTTGATTGACGTGGAATTTACCAATACTTATCTGGATCCGTGGAATTGGGAACGTGGCTTCGTACTATTCAAATTCCAACCGGGAACTTGGGAAAAATGTCGAAAGATGATAGAAGAAATGCAACAAGCCGAATTACCTGACCGCAAACTATTCCTCTACAATGAAGAGGAAGAATTCAACAAATTCCTCAAGGCGGAAGACAGTCTCTCCCAATTGCTGGGCTTTGCTTCGATGGTCTGCATCCTGATTTCCATCTTCGGCATCTATTCATTGGTAACGCTCACCTGCGAACAGCGTCGGAAAGAAATAGCTATCCGCAAAGTTAATGGAGCTACTATCAAGGACATCTTCTCCATGTTCTTCAAGGAATACCTGTTGCTCCTTGGCATTGCCAGCCTCATCGCTTTTCCAACGAGTTATGCCATCATGAAGCAATGGTTGGAAACCTACAACCGCCAGACGGAAATCGGTTGGATACCTTTCATCGGTATCTTCCTCGTTATAGCAATGGTAGTCATCCTCAGCATCAGTTGGAGAGTGTGGAAAGCTGCCAATGAGAATCCGGCGGATGTGGTGAAGAGCGAATGATATGAACATAAAAAAATGAAACGATATGAATAACTTATTATACCTTAAACTGATAGCCCGAAACTGGTGGAGAAACAAGACATATTTCTTCATCTCCTTGTTCAGTCTGACCATCGGTTTGGCCTGTACCAACTTGTTGGTGACTTTCTTCATCCATGAATACAACATCGAAAGCACCAATCCGAACCGGGAGAACATTTATGTCATCCGGCAAGACTCCCCCATGGAAGAAGGTGAACTGATGACCTACACCACCGCCATGGCCACCGAGCAAATCAAGAACAATTATGCCGAAGTGGAAAGTATGCTCCGCATGAATACACTAACCTCCAGTCATTATGAATACCAAGGCAACAAGATGAGCGATGTATTGGCACTGCAAGTGGACTCCACCCTGCTTCACTTCTTCCCCTATGAAGTCAAGGAAGGAAGCCTGAAAGAAGCATTGACTACTCCCGACAAAGTGGCCTTGACCGAAACATACGCCCAGAAAGTATTCGGAAAGAAAAGCTGCATCGGTGAGGTAATTGAAAGCATCAATGCGAAGGGAGAACGGAAATCCTATCAAATAGCCGCCATACTGAAAGAACGTCCGCAATCGTTCCTCCAGTTCGACATGCTGACCAGCATCGACGAGAGCTTCTTCGGTGGTGTAACCTTGTTGAAGCTTCCTCAAGGAGCGGATAAAGATGCCTTGCTACAAAAGATTAAAGACGACAAAGTACCGACCTTGATGCCAGGAGAAACGGAGTACTACCTCCATCCCATCAAGGACATTTACTTTGCCAGTCAACCGAACTCCAAGCAACAACCGCTTCCCTTTCTGCATCAAGCCAATGTACAGCTATTGTACATCGCCTTGTTCTCGGCTTTGCTGGTACTGGTTATCGCTTGTTTCAACTACAGCAACCTGAATTTGAGCCGTACCTTGCAACAACTCAAGATGATTCACATCGAAAAGCTGATGGGTGCCCAACTAAAAGAGATACGCATGCAGCTTTTCCTCGATGCCACCTTGACGGTGTTAATCGCATTCAGTTTGTCTTTGCTACTCATCAACGACATCCTGGTTTTGTTCAATGACTTGCTGACCGTCCAGTTACCTTACCGTTTCTTCTTCAGTTGGCAAGTGCTGCCGGTGCTTTTGACCTTTGTATTGCTGTTGGCCATCACCCCTGGCATCTACATCAGTCATCGTCTCTCCCGACAATCACTCAGCGAATATCGTAAACAATATACGGGACAAAGCCGACAACGTATCGTTTGGGCATTGGTGACTATCCAGTTCATTCTCTCCTTGGGCTTGGTGTATGCCACCCTTATTGCCCAAAATCAGATGAGCCTCATCAAGAGCCGTGCCTTCCGATACGAGAATATGATAGAAATAGGTGATATGTTCAGCGGTCCTGCCCTCCAGCCGTTCCAACAGAAGTTGGCACTAGTGGAAGGTATCGAAGCCATGACTTTGTCTTCCAATTCCATATTGGGAGGATTCATCATGCAGCTGATCGTGAAGCAACCCGATGGAAGTGAAGAGATGCGTTCCAAATCCTTTATCCATACGGAAGCCTCCTTCTTCCCAATGATGCAAGTACGTATTTTAGAAGGATTATCGCCAGAAGAAGCCATCAAAAAATATGGTGCTCCATTCTATATCAACGAGAATTATGCCCGCTGGATGAACATCCGTCCGGAAGATATCGGCACGAAGACGTTGCAAGCCCTTGATGAGAATTATAAATCCAATGCCAATGCAGCAAAAAACATCTTGGCAGGTATCATCGAGAACATGCCGACCAACTCTCTGCAGGAAACCATCATGGCGCAGGAAATCACCCTTCATGATTCCAGTTCGACTGACTTGACGAAATCGGGCAAATACCTTCAAATCCGATTGAATCCCGAAAAACGGGAAACAGCTATCAAGGAAATGGAACGAATATGGAAAGAAATGTTCGAAGGCCAGCACTTCGTCTACTCGGACATGCATCAAATGTTTTTGCAGCGTAACCAAGAAGTGATGCAGCTCTCCAACATTCTGAACACCTATTCGCTTATCGCCTTGTTGCTCACTTGTTTCGGATTGTTCGGCATCTCCTGGTATGCCGTCCGCCAGCGCATCCGCGAGATAGCTATCCGCAAGGTGCATGGAGCATCGACCCTCAGCATCATCTGGTTGCTGAACCGTCCGTTCTTCATCCAGATAATGATAGCCTACATCATCGCCATGCCGATAGCGTGGTGGCTGATGCAACATTGGTTGGAACAATTCGTAGAACGGGCAGAAGCTCACATCGGGCTATTCATTGTTCCTCTGCTAGTAGTAGGTATCGTATCGCTTGTTACAGTAAGCCTCCATACGCTTTTGGCCGCCAAGAGCAATCCGTTGGAGAGTTTGAAAACAGAATAGGGAACATCGCTACACAACTATATTTGAACGAATTTTAGGACTTTGCGTTGTGCGGAGTGTGCGGAATCGCACAAGAATCGTGCGGATTCGCACACTTTTTCACACCCCCCTATTTTCGTCTTTACATTCATTATCAGCCGATTAACGTTCTGGCACGGTTTTTGCTGTATAATAAATATAGTAACGAACAAATTTTAGTATCTTTGAAACATGATTAAGCACTACTTGACAGTTGCCATACGCAACCTTTTGAAGTACAAGATGCA
>SUXY01000045.1 GCA_015060705.1 Bacteroides sp.
CGGAAGGGCACCGTTTACACGCCAACGGCCGAGTGAGTGCGGGTCGCTCTTGGTATAGACACGGATTTGTTCGTCGCGGATGTTGCCAGCCCATACACCGGCATATGCCAGGAAGAAACGTTGTTCGGGAGTGAATCCGTCCACTTCGCTCAAAGGAGCATCCTTGGTAGCGTTCTTGAAGGCTTGGTAAGCCACTTGCAAACCACCGTGGTCTGCAATGTTTTCACCCAGTGTCAATTGTCCGTTGGCCATCAAGCCCGGCAACACTTCAATCTTGTTGAAGAAGTCCACCATCTCCTGAGCGCGAGTGTTGAAGCGTTCGGCATCTTCGGCGGTCCACCAGTCTTTCAAGTTACCTTCCTTATCGAACTGACGGCCCTGATCGTCGAATCCGTGAGTCATTTCGTGACCGATTACCACACCGATGGCTCCGTAGTTGAAGGCATCGTCGGCATTCATGTCGAAGAACGGATACTGAAGGATACCTGCAGGGAAACAGATTTCATTGGTAGTTGGGTTGTAGTATGCATTCACGGTCTGCGGAGTCATGTGCCATTCGTCGATGTCTACCGGCTTACCAGCCTTGGCCAACATTTCATCCAACACAAACTTTTCTGCACGCTTGATGTTTGCCCAATAAGAATCTTTTTCGATGTTCAACGAAGAATAATCCTTCCACTTGTCAGGATAACCCACCTTTACATAGAAAGTATTGAGCTTTTCAATGGCCTTTGCCTTGGTTTCTTCGCCCATCCATTCAAGTGCCTGGATGCGTTCGCCAAGAGCAGTCTGAAGATTCTTCACCAACTGAACCATGCGTTCCTTTGCTGCAGCCGGGAAGTACTTTTCTACGTACATCTGACCTACGGCTTCACCCAATACGCCATTCACGGTGCCTACGGCTTTCTTCCAACGTGGTTGGTCTTCCTTCTTGCCGGACATTACCTTGCCGTAGAATTCGAAGTTCTGAGCCACGAAAGCATCGCTCAAATAGCTAGCTGCCGAATCGATAAGCTTCCATTGCAAGTAAGCCTTCTGCTTGTCCATCGGGAGTTCGTTGATGATAGCAACGGCTTCCTGTACCGGTTCGATTTGCGATACGTTGAGCGAAGTCACACCCTTCACGCCTACCGCACTGATATAAGCATCCCAGTCGAAGCCCGGGATTTGCTTCTTGAGTTCATCCAAAGTCAACATGTGATAGTTGGCCGCCGGATTACGTTGTTCTACCGCATTGAACGACTTCTTCGCCAAGCGAGTTTCGATTTCCATTACGGCTTCCATGCTCTTGGTAGCTTGCTTTTCGTCCTGACCGATGAGCTGGAACATCTTCACGATGTGTGCCTTGTAACCTTCGCGGATGTTCTTGGTAGCTTCGTCGTCTTCCAAGTAATATTCCTTTTCACCGAGGCCGATACCGCCCTGATAAAGTTGGAAGATGTTGGTCTTGCTATCCATGATGTCGGCACCCACATAGAACTGGAAGTAAGCCGAGCCAGCGAGTTCGGCCATGGCTTCGATGATGCCCGCCTTGTCGTTGATAGCATTGATCTTCTCGAGGTCAGCCTGAATCGGAGTCATGCCGTCGGCATTGAGCTTTTCCACATCCATGGCAAGGTTGTACAAATCGCCAATCTTCTGGGCGATGGTACCTTGTTCGTGCTGACCGGCTGCAATTTCGCCAATCAAGCCCTTCAATTGTTCGCGGTTGTTTTCCGCCAATTGGTCGAATGTGCCGAAGCGTGAATACTCGTCTGTAAGCGGATTAGCGGCCATCCAACCGCCACAGGCATACTGATAGAAGTCAGAACCTTTCTGAGCAGTCAGGTCCATGTTCGAAGTCTTGATACCGGAATTCATTTCCTTTTTACCTTCACAACCGGTGAGTGTTGCAATGGCTAGCACGGCCACCGGTAAGATTTGTTTTACATTCATGATTCTCTCTTAATTTTTAGTAAGTGCGCAAAGGTACAATATTTATTTCAAATCCACTTTTATTCGGGAATAATTAAACAAGTTTTCTTTGCGAAAAGGGATGCAAGTCGGGCAGTTAGGCAGTTAGGCAGTTAGGCAGTTTATTTTTTTAGAAACTCCGCCTTTTATTAACATTAGTATATTAATTATATTAATAATAATAGTATATAATATATATAAATATACATATTATATATATAAAATATAATTTAGGGAGCTATTTCCTTTTAAAACTAACTGCCTAACTGCCTAACTGCCTTAGTCTAAATTTTATAATATGCTATATTTCAACCATTTACAAACTAAGCAATAAGGCAGTTATTTTATCTTTTCCTATAAATTCTCGGGAATGAGCTTTTGGCTACTCTAAAAAAGTCCATAAATTTCACCTGTTTCAGCTCTAAATCGCATATAATTACCCAAAATAGCTATGAATATCTTTAAAATTAAGCACAAAATCAGAAGCTACCCCAAAAGTATCAATAATGAATAAATTAACAAGTACACAAATTCGAAAAGTACCGTTTTTTCAGCTGATAATACTTGCTAAAAGCTATAAAATCGCATGATTTATTGTTTTGCATAGTAGAAACTGCCCGACATCCATACATCCTACTCTGACAAGACGATACATCTTGCTACAGATGAATGATACGGCCTATCGGGGTAAGATGTATCGTCTTTCAAGCGGTTTATGCAATCTCCAATAATGCCCGACCCAACGCATGAAGTTCATTCACGATAGCATCCCTACGAGCCTTTGACGGCTTCTTGGTTCCACAAATATAGGCCGCCATCAAGCTTTGTTTGATGCCCAAGCTTCTAGCAATTCCAGCTACATTGATTTGAGGGAAACGTTTGAACAAGACATACAATTCACTTCTTTCCTCCATAGCATCAGCCTTGAAGAAACCTTCATAACTCAAATCTTCATCCAATTCCGGCCAATGAATTCCAATATTGTCCGTTTCGAAGTTTTGCAATTGCTCTGGAGTAGCCATGCGTAGACGTTCGTAATTGTCTATCGCCTCCATTCGTTCAACACCTTCTGAGGTAAGTATGTGTACATAGGTGTCATCTACCCATACTTTGGTTACATCTACTTTCATAATGGCATCGTTAATATGTATTTGTTTTTCTTTATTTTTCATGCATCGCTTATGAGATTACTAGCTTGTGGTATTGGAATATGGGCATAGATAGTAAATCAGTGAGGCAATATTTTCTAGGACAACACCTGCATCACTTCAATCCTTCAAAATCCAACGGGAGCATACCGCCTTCGTTGAACCGGTCAAAATCAGAACTGAACAGGCGGTCCTGAATGATGCGGTATTTCTCGAATTCCGACTCAGCAAATGCCTTCGCAAACTCGGCCGTAACCGTTCCAGCATCCGTCAGCACGGCATCGCCACCTGCTTCGAGAATGATGTCGATACGCTTTGCCCAGTCCTCCATCGTCATCGGGATGTGGCGTTTGGCCATACGTTCCGCCATATCGAGAGTGGCATTAACCAAGCGGCCCATGTCCTCTAATTCCATTTCGTTCAGATAATTCTTGGCAATCGAGACATCGGGCTTCACAATCTTTCCGTCGGGCGCATTCTCCCACGTGGTGAGTCCCATGTGCTCCTTCTGGGCATCTGCCCGCTTCACAATCAGCTCAGCAGCCGTATTTCCATGCACGGCAAAGTGCATCTTGTTCTGAACCTTCTTGAAAAAGAGCCGGGTGGTAGGCGCATCGCGGTGATAGTCGATGGCCGTGGCATAGATATCAGTCAGCTTTTGATAGAAGCGCCTTTCGCTCAAGCGGATTTCTCGAATCTCGGCCAACAAATGTTCGAAATAGTCCTCACCGATGAACGAGCCGTTCTCCATGCGCTTCTTGTCAATCACATAACCACGGATGGCAAACTGACGCAAGACGTACGTACACCATTGACGGAACTGGGTAGCACGAACAGAGTTCACCCGATAGCCCACGGAGATGATGGCATCGAGGTTGTAGAACTGAGTCGTTCGTTTCACTTCTCTGTCTCCTTCCATTTGAACTACCGAAATTTTCTCGGTAGTTGCCTCCTTATCCAATTCACCTGAAGTAAAGATATTCTTCAGATGCACACCCACATTGTCCGTCGAGCAATCAAACAATTCCGCTATCACCTTCTGCGTAGCCCAAATGGTCTCGTCCTTATACACCACTTGGACACCATCTTCCTTACCCTCCAACTGAAAGATAAGAAACTCGGCCGTACTATTCCTTATTTCAAACTTCTTTGCCATCTGTATTTGTCTATCGTGATGCACAAAGATAAGTTTTCTTTTTCATTTCCTAACAAGACGGAGAATTAAATGTGATTAAAAGGTGTAGTCAGTGAGTCAGTAGAGTCAGTGTTTTTTTTGACTACGCTTGCATCGGGGGAGGGAACAAAAAACGGGAGCATGCTTTGGTTTGCATGCTCCCGCTAAGGATTATTCATCTATCAGTTGTTTATTACATCATCAGAACATATAAATAAGCGACAATGAAGGAACAAACTGATTAAAATCACTAATAATCTGATATTTCACTTCAGCCGAAGCAATCAAATTTTCAGAAAGATACATTTGACCACCAAAACCTAGATTCACACCAAACTTTCCTTCCGACTCGCTTCCTTCTACGTCATAATCTCCCAAACTTGCTTCTACGCTTGACTTTACACTAAAATAAGACAAACCAACCAATGGATACAATTTGTATTTATCTTTATTATAAAAATTCCAATGTACGTCGGCATTCAAATCCCAGCAGGTAAGTTTTGTTTCCACGCCTAAGAGTTCAAACTTTTCAGGAAAATAATAATTGAAAGAAGGAGCTATTGTAAAAGCTTGATCAACGTCAAACAACATTTTAGCACCTATGGATGGTTGAGACACTTCATTTCCATATCCCAAATTCAGACCAATTCCCACATTCTTTGTTTGCGAAAACGCTGTCATACTAATACCAATCAGCATAATAGCCAAAAAAACGACTTTCTTCATAATATGATACTTTTTAAAGTTAAACATCACTTCCTGAACAAAGGAAACAAAAAAAAATGACTTTTCAAATAAAAATGCTCAGAATATCATGGCATCTAGTCCTTTTTTGACTACCCCTTCACTTCATCCAACTCCAAAGAAACCATTTCCCACTCCTCTACCACGGCATCGAGTTCCTTCTTGAATTGCTGATGCTTTTCGTATAGCTTCATATCCGAGGCACCTTCGGGAGTGGCCATTTGTGCCTCTACCTCAGCGATTTGTGATTCTATCTTTTCGATGCGGTTTTCGCAATCCGCCACTTGTTTTTCGAGTTTCTTGATTTTCTTGTTGAGTTCCTTCTGCGCTTCGTAGGAGAGCTTGTTTTCGCTCACTTGCTCAGGTTCTTCCTTTTTAACGGAAGCCGTTGGCGAGGTAGAAAGCTGGAGTTCGTTGAGGTTTTCTATCTTCTTCTTTTGAAGAAAATCATAGATGCCACCGATGTGTTCACGCACCACTCCCCCACCGAATTCGTACACCTTCGTTACCAGTCCGTCGAGGAATTCACGGTCGTGCGAAACCACGATGACCGTTCCGTCGAAATCACGGATGGCATCCTTCAAGACGTCCTTCGAACGCATATCGAGGTGGTTGGTCGGTTCGTCGAGGATGAGGAAGTTCACGGGTTCGAGGAGGAGCTTGATCATCGCCAATCGGCTTCGTTCACCTCCCGAGAGCACCTTTACCTTCTTGTCGGAAGCTTCTCCACCAAACATGAATGCACCGAGGATATCACGGATTTTCAAGCGGATATCGCCCTTCGCCACATAGTCGATGGTATCGAAAACGGTCTTGTTCTCGTCGAGCAATTGTGCTTGATTCTGAGCGAAATAGCCTATCTGCACATTGTGTCCAACGGTAAGTTTTCCTTCGAATGGAATCTCGTCCATGATACACTTCACCAAGGTAGATTTCCCTTCCCCATTCTTACCTACAAATGCCACCTTTTCGCCTCGCTTGATGGTAAGGTTCACATCGTGGAACACCACTTGCGCCCCGTATGCCTTCTTCACATCCTCACAAATAATCGGATAATCGCCCGAACGCATGGCAGGTGGGAATTTCAATCGCAAGGAAGCATTGTCTTCCTCGTCTACCTCGATGCGCTCTATCTTTTCCAATTGCTTGATGCGGCTCTGCACTTGTACGGCTTTGGTCGCCTTGTATCGGAATCGTTCGATAAAGTCCTCTGTGTCTTGGATTTGCTTCTGTTGGTTTTCGTAAGCACGGAGTTGTTGTTCACGTCTTTCCTTGCGGAGCACCACAAATTCATCGTAAGGCACCTTGTAGTCGTAGATTCGTCCACAAGAGATTTCGATGGTGCGGTTGGTCACATTGTTGATGAAGGCACGGTCGTGGGATACAAGCACCACAGCACCGGCATTCACTTTCAGGAAGTTTTCGAGCCATTGGATAGACTCGATATCAAGGTGGTTGGTAGGTTCGTCGAGGAGCAACACGTCCGGACGACGAAGCAAGAGTTTCGCCAACTCGATACGCATACGCCAACCTCCACTGAATTCGGAAGTAGAGCGGTTGAAGTCATTTCGACTGAATCCCAAGCCCATGAGCGTACGTTCGATTTCGGCTTGATAGTTCATCCCTCCCATCATCTGGAAGCGTTCGTTTTCATGCGTAAACTTATCAATCAGTTCGTGGTAACTTTCTGATTCATAATCGGTACGGTCGGCCAATTCCTGATTCAACCGGTTAAGGTTTTCCTGCATTTCGAAGATGTGTTCGAATGCCATTTCGGCTTCTTCCATCACGGTACGGGTATCGCTTAGAATCATGACCTGCGGCAAATAACCCACGGTGATTTCCTTCGGCATGGCTACAACCCCCGATGTAGGTTGCTGCATCCCTGCCAATATCTTGAGCATGGTGGATTTGCCCGCCCCGTTCTTGCCCACGAGAGCAATGCGGTCGCGCCTGTTGATTACGTATGATACATCCTCGAAAAGAGGGGTTACTCCAAATTCTACCTTCAAATTGTCTACTGAAACCATAACTTCCTTTTTAAGCGACGACAAAGATACAATTATTTTCCCATTGTCATTCAGAGCGAAGCGAAGAATCTCGAAAACAATATCGTGAATGCATACGAGATTCTTCGTCGCTTTGCTCCTCTGAATGACATTGATAATTAGCGACTAGAGGTAAAATTCCCTCAAAAAGTGTAAACCGACGGCATAAAACTTTAAAAACATGTTAAGAAACATACTTTTTAGGTTGTTTTATTTGCAGATAACAAAAAAGTCCGTACCTTTGCAATGTGTTTTTCATAGTATTAGATTTAAGGTTAACAAAGGTTGGAGCAAGGCGTTGCTCCTTTTTTTATGTCCGTACGTTTCCTAAAGCTTGCAGATGTCAAGAATATTCCTTAATATTGCATGATATTTATATTTATTAAGGTAACTTAAATCAAAAATACCCCTTAAATTATGCGAAAACTTTCTTTATTGCTGACATTGTTCCTGGTAACTTTGTTGGCGTATGGCCAAAAGCCGGCCTTGGATCATTCCGTTTATGATTCATGGAAGAATCTGAATGCCGTTTCCGTTCCTCGGAATGGCGATATCCTGATGTATACCATCGCCCCTCAGGAAGGCGATGTAGAATTGGTGATTGAAAACCTCCGCACCGGAAAGAAAATCTCTGTGCCTAGAGCTACCCGTGCTAGCCTCAACCAAGAGGGTACCAAGGTGATTGCAGTGGTAAAACCATTCTTCAGCCAAACTAGAGAAGCGAAAATCAAGAAGACCAAGAAGGATGATATGCCGAAGGATTCATTGGCTATCATCGACTTGAAAACAGGTAATGTGGAAAAGATTGCCAACTACAAGTCGCACAATGCTGCCGAAAAATGGTCGAAGTTCGTGGCTTACGAAGTAACTCCTGCCAAGGAAAAGGCGGACGCCAAGAAAGACAAGAAGGATGGCGATAAGAAGGAAGGTGGAAAGAAGCCTGCTCCTAAGAAGGATGCCAAGCAATTGCTCGTGATGAATGTACTCACAGCCAAGGTTGATACCATCAAGAACGTTTCTTCTTATAAGTTCAACGAAGACGAAAGCTGGTTGGCTTACGTGGTGGAACCGGAAAAGAAGGACTCATTGGGTAAGGCTGGTTTATACCTCTACAATCCGATGACCGGCGAAACCAAGGAAGTGCTCCAAGGTGAAAAGGGCTCGAAATTCAAGACTCCTTCGTTCAGCGAAGTAGGTACCATGGCTTTCTATGCTAATACCGATACCACCAAAGCTGCCAAGAAGAATATCGACATCTATCTGTATGACATCAAGAACGCCAGCCTCCAAAAGGCCGCACACAACCAAATGACAGGCTTGCAAGAGGGTTGGATTGTCAGCGAAAATGCCGCATTGAGCTTCAGTAAGGACGGTAAGCGCCTTTTCTTCGGCACAGCTCCGAAGCCATTGGAAAAGGATACTACCTTGGCCGAATTCGAACAGCCTCAGCTCGACATCTGGACATGGAATGAAGACTATCTTCAGACCGTTCAGTTGTTCCGCAAGAACCGTGACATGAAGCAGACTTATACCGCATACATCAACACCTCATTGGCCGATCCGTTCGTTCAATTAGGTACCCTCGATGTACCGATGGTGAACGTACCGAATGAAAAGCAAGCCGACTGGGTATTGGTGGGCAATGACAAGAAGTACCGTATCCAATCGCAATGGGATTACAGTCGTCCGGTAGATATCTACTTGATGAACGTGAAGGACGGTTCTCAGAAACTCTTGGCTGAAAATGTATGCATCGGTGGCTTCTCCTTCTCTCCGGATGGACAATATGCCGTAGCATACGACAAGGTAGCACAGGATTGGTTCCTATACACCGTAGCAACCGGTGAAAAGGTGAACTTGACCGAAAACATGGACGTGGAATTTGTGGACGATGAACACGATACTCCAAGCTTGGCAAGTGCCAACGGTAGTGCCGTATGGTTTGAAGACAGCAAGTCATTCCTCATCCGCGATAAGTTCGACTTCTGGCAATTCGACCCGTTGAAGCCGGGTACTCCGAAGATGTTTACCGATGGTTATGGCCGCAAGAACGATACTCAACTCAGTGTCACTCAAATCATCGAAGACCCAGACAAGGCTCCAGCTAATCCGATGATGAGAATGTTCGGTGGTGCCATGGAATTGAAGAAGAACGAAACCATCTACTTCACTACTTACAACCGTACTACCAAGCAGAATGGTTTGGCCATGAAGGATAAGGGCAAGGCTACGGTGAAGAAAATCGTGGAAGGTCCTTATACATTCGGTGACTTCAAGTACTCCAAGCCGGGCAAGGGCAAGAAGGGTATCTTCGTCTATGCGAGAGGTAACTTCGAAGAAGGCAACAACCTCTTTGCTTCGTACGACAACTTCAAGACTCAGAAGCAGATGAGCGACATCAACCCTCAACAACGTGATTACAATTGGGGTACCGTGGAACTCGTCAACTGGCAAACCGCTGACGATATCTTCTGCGAAGGTCTTCTCTTCAAGCCGGAAGATTTCGATCCGAACAAGAAGTATCCGGTAATGATTTACTTCTACGAAAAGAATGCGAACACTTTGTATCGTCATCGCAATCCGTCTCCTAGCCGTTCTACCGTGAACATTCCTTATTTCGTAAGTAACGGTTATGTGGTATTTGTGCCGGACGTATACTTCACTGAAGGTCATCCAGGTCAGAGTGCCATGAAGTCCATCATGCCGGGTGTGGAAATGTTGGAAAAGACATATCCATGGATTGACGGCGAAAACATGGCTATCCAAGGCCAGAGCTGGGGTGGTTATCAAGTGGCTTACATGATTACCCAAACCAATAAATTCAAGGCCGCCGGTGCAGGTGCTCCGGTATCGAACATGACCAGTGCGTATGGTGGTATCCGTTGGGGAAGCGGTATCACTCGTCAGGTACAATACGAACAAGGTCAGAGCCGTATCGGCAAGACATTGTGGGATGCATTCGACCTCTATTACGAAAACTCTCCGCTCTTCTTTGCTCCGAACGTTCAGACTCCGGTCTTGATTATGCACAACGACAAGGACGGTGCAGTGCCTTGGTATCAGGGTATAGAATTCTTCGTAGGTCTCCGTCGTTTGGGTAAGGTGGCTTGGTTGCTCCAATACAACAACGAAGAGCATAACCTCGTGGAAAGAAGAAATTGCAAGGACTTGAGCATCCGTCTCTCTCAGTTCTTCGACCACTACCTGAAGGGTGCTCCAATGCCTGAATGGATGAAGAACGGTCGTCCAGCCGTGAAGAAGGGTTATGACTTGTGTTATTAATGAATCAAAATAAATAATGTACTATATGAAAAAACAATTTTTACCGCTTATGCTATTGGCATCTGCTATGTGCGCTTGCTCGGGCAACCAACAGGCTGAACCGACTGAGCCAATGATTACCAAGACCGAAATCCAGGTGGAAAACGGTCAGTTCACTCCTGAAATCATGCACCGCTTGGGTAAGGTGGGTGACGTTCAAGTTTCTCCGGATCATTCCAAGATTCTCTATGGCGTAACTTACACCAGCATCGAACAGAACAAGGGTAACCGCGAACTCTACCTCATGAACGTGGACGGTTCGGGCAATGTGAAGATTACCAACACTCCGAAGAGCGAATCTAACGCCCGTTGGTTGAACGATTCACAAATCATCTACATGCGTAGTGGTAAGCTCTATACCGCTACCATCGAAGGTACTGCATTGAAGAACGAAAAAGAAGTAACCGGTGCAGAAGGTATGGAAAGCTTCGAACTTTCTCCTGCTGGCGACAAGATCATGTTCATCAAGAGCGTGAAGGCTGCTCAGAAGCCGACTGACATCTATCCTGACCTCGCCAAGTCGTCAGGTAGAACTTATACTGATTTGATGTATCGTCATTGGGACCACTTTGTAGAAGAAGTTCCTCATACTTACGTGGCTTCATTCAATGGTACACAAGTATCGGATGTTACAGACATTTTGGCTGGCGATACCGCTAATCCGGAAACCGAAGACAAGAAGTTCGAATTGCCGACACTTCCTTTCGGTGGCTTGGAACAACTCGCTTGGAGTCCTGACGGTAAGTACATCGCTTACTCTTGCCGTAAGTTGGCAGGTCGCGACTATGCGTTCTCTACCAATACCGACATCTATCTTTATAATGTAGAAACCGGTGCTACCCAAAACCTCACCGCAGGCATGATGGGCTATGACACTACCCCACTCTTCTCTCCGGATGGCAAGCAACTCGCTTTCATCAGCATGGAAAGAGACGGTTATGAAGCCGACAAGCAACGCCTCTTCGTCATCGATATGGAAAAGGCGATGGCAAACTTGGATGCCAAGGATTTCCGTGGTTATATGAAGGAACTTACTACCGACTATAAGTACAATGTAGAAAGCATCACATGGGCTCCGAAGGGCGACAAGATTTACTTCAACTCTTGTGTAAATGCCTTGACCGCTCTCTTCTCGGTAGATGTAAACAAGAAGGTAGGCCTCCCAATCGAAGACAACGAAGGTACTGGTTATCTCCCTGCATCGTATGGTGATGGCATCCGTCGTATCACTTCCAGCGAAGCTTTGTATGACTTCGACGGTGTAAGCATCATCCCGAACGAAATCGGCGAAGTGGCTTCTTTGATTACTACCAACAAGTGCATGATGCGTCCGGCTGAAATCGTGAAGGTAGACCCAGCTACAGGCGACTTCCAGGAATTGACCTTCGAAAACAAGGAAACTCTCGATAAGCTCGACACTCCGTTGATGGAACAACGTTGGATGACTACCGTGGATGGCAAGAAGATGCATACATGGATTCTCTATCCTCCTCACTTCGACAAGACCAAGAAGTATCCGGCTATCTTGATGTGCTTGGGTGGCCCTCAAGGTACTATCAGCCAAGGTTTCTCTACTCGTTGGAACTACCGCTTGATGGCTCAGCAAGGTTATATCGTTATCCTTCCGAACCGTCGTGGTACAACCGCTTTCGGTCAGCCATGGTGCGAACAAATCTCGAAGGACTACATGGGTTTGAACATGCAAGACTATCTCTTGGCGGTAGACAACATGAAGAAGGAACCGTACGTGGGTAAGGTAGCTGCTACCGGTGCCAGCTATGGTGGTTTCTCAGTTTACTACTTGGCAGGTATCCATCAGAACCGCTTCTCGGCTCTCATTGCTCATGCCGGTATCTTCAACCAGGAACACATGTACATGATGACCGAAGAAATGTGGTTCCCGACATTCGACAACGGTGGTGCTCCATGGGACGGCACTCCACAAACCAACCGTCACTATGGCAACTCGGCTCACAAGCTCATCAAGAACTGGAACACTCCGATTCTCGTGACTCACGGCGAAATGGACTACCGTGTACCAGTTGACCAAGGTATGGCTGCATTCAATGCGGCTCGTATGATGGGTGTGGAAGCCAAGCTCCTCCTCTTCCCGGAAGAAAACCACTGGATCTTGAAGCCACAGAACTCCGTTCATTGGAATCGTGAATTCTTCGCATGGTTGGATAAGTATTGCAAGGAATAATCATGAAAAGACTATACACACTATTAGGCATCGCCTTACTGGCTCTCCCCGCACTGGCATGTACCAACCTGCTAGTCAGCAAGGGAGCCAGCAAGGACGGCTCCGTCATGGTGAGCTATGCCGCCGACTCTCATACCCGTTACGGAACACTGGTCTTCATGCCACGTGCCACCTACCCGAAGGGCGAAATGCTCGAAGTACGCGAATGGGGACCGGGCCGTTTGTTGGGACAAATCCCGCAAGCCGAACAGACTTACAATGTCATCGGTAACATGAACGAACATCAGGTATTGATTGGTGAATCCACTTGGGGTGGTCGCGAAGAATTCAGAGACCCGGAAGGTATCCTCGACTACGGTTCACTCATCTACATCTGCCTCCAGCGTGCCAAGACCGCTCGCGAAGCCATCGAAATCTTCACGACCTTGGCCGACGAATATGGCTATGCTTCCTCAGGCGAATCCATCTCTTTTGCCGACCCAAACGAAGTATGGTTCATGGACATCATCGGCAAGAAGCCTAAATATAATAAGAAAGGTAAAAACGTGAACAAGGGCGCCGTATGGGTAGCTATCCGCATCCCCGATGGTTACATCTCGGCTCATGCCAATTGTGCCCGCATCGCGACCTTCCCAAAGAATGACCCTGAGAACTGCCTCTATGCCAAGGACGTGATTTCACACGCCAAGGAATGTGGCTTGTACGAAGGTGATGGAAGTGACTTCAGTTTTGCAGATACGTATGGACCATTGGATTTCTCCGGCATGCGTTCATGTGAAGCCCGTGTATGGAGCTTCTTCAACCGTCATGGAGCCGAAGACATGAGCAAGTACATCGACTTTGCCCGTGGCGATAACCCGAAGAACCGCATGCCTCTTTATGTCAAGGCCAAAGAAAAACTTTCTGTAAAGGATGTAGCCGACATGATGCGCGATCATTACGAAGGTACTGAATTCGATATGACCAAGGGCATTGCTGCCGGTGGCCATGAAGTACCTTACCGTTGGCGTCCATCGAGCTACGAAGTGGATGGTGTAAAGGTACACAACGAACGTGCCATTGCTACCCAGCAGACCGGTTTCTGGTTTGTAGGTCAATGCCGTAGTTGGTTGCCGAACGAAGTGGGTGGCCTCTTCTGGTTTGCTGTAGACGATGCCGGCACTTCTCCGCTCTCACCGTTCTATGCCTGCTCGAATGCCATCTCCGAACATTATGCTTTTGGTAATGGTAGCATGATTGAATACTCTCCTACATCCATGTTCTGGTTACAGAACCGCATTGCCCAGTTCGCTTATTTGCGTTACAACCAAATCGGTAAGGAAGTGCGCGAGAACATCGACAAGCACGAATACGCCATGATGGAAATGACCGCCCAGGCAGATGCTGAAGCCTTAAAGATGACCAATGCAGCCGATAGAGAAGATTACTTGACCAACTTCTCTGTTCATCAAGCCAACCAGCTCTTCAACAAATGGAAGTCATTGGACGAATACTTGTTGGTGAAGTACATCGACGGTAACATCAAGCGTCAAAACGAAGACGGTTCCTTCAAGAACAACGGACATGTGAAGCATGTACCGCCTGCCCCAATCTATGGTGGCTATAGCGACACCTACAAGAAAGCAGTTGCTAAGGAACAAAAGTAAGAGCATAAGAAAAGGATGTGTTTATAACACATCCTTTTCTTATTATCAATAGAAGATTATTCTTCTGTATAACGTTCAATAGTCTGCGCACGGTCTGGACCTACCGAGATAATCTTGATAGGAGTTTCGAGCTGTTCTTCCAAGAAAGTAACGTATGCATTGAATTCTTCAGGGAATTCATCTTCGCTAGTCATCTTAGTCATATCAGTCTTCCAACCCGGCAATTCCACGTAAATAGGTTCAACACCTTCCGTAATATCGTATGGGAAGTAATCCACTTCTTCACCGTTTACATTGTAAGCTACACAAGCCTTGATTGTGTCGAAACCGTCGAGAACGTCGCTCTTCATCATGATCAGGTGAGTAACACCATTCACCATAATAGCATATTTCAATGCTACCAAGTCAATCCAACCGCAACGACGTTCACGTCCTGTTACGGCACCATATTCATGACCAAGGTCACGGATAGTCTTACCTGTTTCATCGAACAATTCAGTTGGGAACGGACCAGAACCTACACGGGTGCAATAAGCCTTCATGATACCGTATACATTACCAATCTTGTTAGGGCCGATACCAAGACCGGTACATGCACCTGCACAAATAGTATTGGAAGAAGTAACAAATGGATAAGAACCGAAGTCTACATCAAGCAATGTACCTTGAGCACCTTCGCAAAGCACGCTCTTACCTGCACGAAGCAAACCATTGATTTCGTGTTCACTATCTACCAAATGGAATTCGCGGAGATAGTCGATAGCTTCCAACCATTCCTTTTCCAATTCAGTGATATCGTATTCATAATTCATGCTCTTCAAGATCTGTTCATGACGAGCCTTGGCAGCAGCATACTTCGCTTCGAAGTTGCAAAGGATATCACCTACACGAAGACCGTTACGGCTAACCTTGTCAGTATAAGTAGGGCCAATACCCTTACCGGTTGTACCTACCTTAGCATCACCCTTAGCAGCTTCGTAAGCTGCATCAAGCACACGATGAGTAGGCATAATGAGATGAGCTTTCTTTGAAATGTGGAGACGTTCCTTCAATGGATGGCCGCTGGCTTCCAATGCCACAGCTTCACCTTTGAACAACAGCGGATCGAGAACGACACCATTACCGATGATATTTACCTTATCACCTTGGAAAATACCCGAAGGAATAGAACGGAGTACATACTTCTGACCTTCAAATTCCAATGTATGACCAGCGTTCGGGCCACCTTGGAAACGAGCAACTACATCGTAACGAGGAGTCAATACATCGACTACCTTACCTTTACCTTCGTCACCCCATTGCAAACCTAACAAGACATCTACTTTCATGTTACTTTGATTTTATGTTATTTGTTTTCTTTTTTTTCGTTGAAGCACATTTACTGCATATCCCATAAATATATAAGGAATAATGATAAGCAGTAAACTTTTTCAGTTTGGTAGCCCCAATGGCACCTTTCAGATTCTCATCCTGAAATTCCGTCACACTACCACACTCCGTACAAATCATGTGATGATGCGTCTGGTTCCGATAAGCCCGCTCATATTGAGAAGAACTTCCAAACTGATGCTTGATCACCAAGTTCGCATCCATCAACAAGATGATGGTGTTGTAAAGTGTTGCCCTACTAACACGGAAATGTCCTTCATTCTCCATGTAATTATAGAGCATGTCAATATCAAAATGTCCCTTAATAGAATAAATGGTATCGAGAATAGCATAACGTTCGGGCGTCTTTCGATGTCCGTTCTTCTGCAAATAATCGGTCAACATTTGTTTGACTGTCTCTCTTACATTTTCTTCCATACAGGTAATCTGTTCAGCCTTCAAAGTTAAACGTTTTTATGATAACTTGAAAGTTTAATGCAAAGATTCTGCCTCGAATTTTACATCTTCAATCAAAGCAAGCACTTCTTGCTTCTCAGATGCTGCCAATGGTTGAAGCAATTTGAGTAATTTCTTTGCATTGCCAGCCGATTGGGAAGCATACTTCTTCAAAGCAGTTGATGCTGACCGGCATATCATGCCCGTTTCACCTTGTAAAGCAGTCATCGCTTGATCAAGGAACTCATTTTCAGCCCGTTCATTCATTTCACTGCCCCGCATCAACAAACGTGCCATGAGCATATATCCACAAAATTGGAAGTATTCTCCTTCATCAGCCATCCATTGAAATGCCTTATCCGAAGCATATGGCAAATATTGGAACAAGTTCATGCAGGTAAGTTCAGCGATTTCCGGATAATGCATGTCCTCTACCCAAATATCAGCGATTTCCGGATAGAAGGTGTCGAT
Source organism: Bacteroides sp. (assembly GCA_015060705.1). Lineage (GTDB taxonomy): Bacteria > Bacteroidota > Bacteroidia > Bacteroidales > Bacteroidaceae > Phocaeicola. Next base: position 16,533 of record SUXY01000045.1, read on the forward strand.
AGGTTGCAACATGCCAGCTAAAATCTTGCATTCACGGATATTTTCTTTCCACAAGGCTTGAGCTACATCGTGGTTCTTCTCAAACTTAGCAGCAATTTCCTTCAATCGTGGCAATTCGATACCGAAATTCAACTTATAATCAAGTCCTTTCTCACGCATGCTTTGAGAAACAATTCCGTTCATGAACAAACGGAACTGTTTCTTGATTTCCTTGATTGTTTCTTGAGTGGTCATCATCATTCGTTTCTATACGGAAGATTAGCGTAATCCTTGCTATAACGCAACATCTGTTCAGCATAGCCTTCACCGTAGCTGATTTCTACATCAATGATGTTTCCTTCCGCATCGGTCTTGGCTGTATATACCGGATTTACAAAGCCCTTGTAAGGAGCCAAATTCAGTTTTTCATAACGAGCCAATACTTCTTGGTGCAATTCCGGATCTACCTTGACTGCATAGTTTTCTACCATCTGACGAGCTGCTTCGAAATCACCTTCGCTCTTGATTCGCTGGATTTCATTCAATAACTGACCAAACAATGCACGTAACTTTTCATAATCATTGATCTTCACGAAGGTCTTTCCGTCTTTCTTAACCAATTCGGTTACCTTTTCTGCAGCACCCTTTTCGAAAGCCCACTTGGCTATCAACTGGCGGTTACGCATGTGTGCTTCTTCTACATTGTTTCCCAACTCAATACGCACCAACTGAGTCATCAAACCGTTCATCATATAAGAATAATACTCAGCCTTATAAGCATCGTCGTGAGGAGTCAATCCCAATTCACGCATCTTGGCATCAGGTAAATAATACAAACCGAACAAATCGGCACGGGCTTCTTCAATGGTAGAACCATAAGCCTTCAATGCATCCGGATCTACTCCTGGAAGCAACTGACCAGAACCATGTCCGAGACATTCATGCAAGTCAGTATGAAGGTCACCAGTCAAGTCACCATATTTTTCCAAATATCCTTTTTCTACTTCACTATACACAAACTCATCCGAGAATCCATTGCCATGAGCCGCCTTGTTGTAAGCATCAGTAAAGTTACCGATAGTTACCGACTTTGAACCATGCACACTGCGGATCCAGTTGGAATTCGGCAAGTTGATACCAATAGCAGTTGCCGGATACAAATCACCTGCAATAATTGCAGCGGTAATGACCTTGGCAGATACCCCCTTTACTTCTTCTTTCTTGAAACGCTTGTCTACCGGTGAATGGTCTTCAAACCATTGCGCATTAGCACTGATCAGCTCCGTACGCTTGGTAGTTTCCAAATCCTTAAAGTTGACAATAGACTCCCAGCTAGCCTTCATGCCCAATGGATCGCCATAACTTTCAGTAAAACCATTCACGAAATCCACTCTTGAGTCCAAGTCCTTTACCCAAAGAATTGCATATTCATCAAAAGTCTTCAAATCACCGTCTTGATAGAACTGAATCATCTTTTCAATCACGGCTTTCTGTGCATCGTTTTCAGCTACCCCCTTGGCCTTTTCCAACCAATAGATAATCTTGTCAATCGCTTGTCCATACAATCCACCGGATTTCCAAACTTTTTCTTGTACCTTACCATTTTCCTTTACGAGACGGCTATTCATACCAAACATCACCGGCATGGTATCGTTTGGATTCTTCATCTTTCCATAGAAATCTTCAGCTTCCTCTTGAGTCACACCATCGTAATAGTTGGATGCCGATGTCAATACCAAATCTTCTCCGTCGGCTTGGTTTACACGCTTAGCCATGAGCTTTGCATCAAAAATAACCGGAAAGACTTCCTTACAAAGTTCATCCAATGTTTCTCCTTCTGCCAAAGGAAGCTTCTTTGTATCCACACTTTCCAAGGCCTTCTTCAAGAATTCAGGAGTAAATCCTGGCACGAACTTGTCGGCTGCATAATGATGATGTATACCATTCGAGAACCATACACGCTTGAGGTATGTTTCCATATTCACGAAGTTCGCATCTGTACGATCGCCTTGATAGTCGGTATAAACCGTTTCGAGCATCTTACGGATAATCAGATTGTACTTTCCGTTCTGATCAAACAAAATGTCACGACCTTGCAAAGCAGCTTCGGACAAATAATAAACCAACTTCTTCTGCTCCAACGGTAATTCTTCAAATCCATGTACCTTGTAACGGAGCAACTGCAAATCGGCAAACTGCTCTACTGTATAATCAAAAGAATCTTGTTCCAATTCTTGTTTACCTTGTTGGCTACATCCCGCCAACAACATTGTTCCGATCATTCCTGTCATGATTAACTTTTTCATTTCCTTTATTCAATTATGAAACAAAAAAAGGAAAACTCCGGTTTTCCTTTTTTTGTATGTTATACTTCGTTCATTTCTTTGCTTTTGCCGACAAGATACGCTTACGGTATCCGTTCGGTGTTTCTCCTACGATTCGATAGAAAGCGGCATAAAACGACTGACGATTAGCAAACCCAACCATTGCACTAATTTCTTCAACATTCTTTTCAGCATTTTTTTTGTCAGCCAACAAACGTAAAGCATCCTTCACACGATATTCATTCAACAAACATGAATAATTCATTCCAAAACGGGAATTGACTACTGCCGACAGATAACGGGTATTGGTCTGCAACAACTTAGCCAAGTCCTTTGAAGAGAAATTCGGATCTTTATATTTCTTCTTTACAATGACAATATCAACTATTTTTTGATATAATTCATCCGCCAAATCAGCACGAATCATAGTACGGTAAGCAGCGTCCTTTTCGCGCTTTTCCCTAAGATTATAAGGCAACTTCTTAGGTGCTTCCGATTGTGTTTCTTGTTCTGTTAGTTTATAGCTCATCTCTTTTTTTATTATTGGGTTACTAGTAAATCCTAATTTTGTACAAATTTGGCCATTCTTTTTCTTTTATGCAATTAATTTTGCATTTTTATTTTCAATTTATTCCACATCCGTCCATTATTCATTCCGTTTACATACTTTATCCATTCAATCAAAGTTTTTATTACCTTTGTCGAAATTAATTCAAGAGAAAATGCTACAGACATTAAAGACCTATTTTGGATACGATTCTTTCCGTCCTTTACAACGAGAGATTATCGAAAACATCCTGGCTAAAAAGGATAGTGTGGTACTGATGCCAACAGGTGGCGGAAAATCCATATGCTACCAACTTCCGGCACTGTTAATGGAAGGAACAGCTATCGTCGTTTCTCCACTCATTTCCTTGATGAAAGACCAAGTGGAAAGTTTACAAGCCAACGGGATTGCTGCTCGTGCCATGAACAGCAACAACAATGACACAGAGAACCTGATGCTTCGCCGGGAGTGTACCCAAGGAAAAGTGAAAATACTCTACATTTCTCCCGAACGTCTTCTCATGGAATTGAACTTCTTGCTGAAAGATATCCGGATATCCTTGTTTGCCATTGACGAAGCACATTGTATTTCGCAATGGGGACATGATTTCCGACCGGAATATACCCAATTAAAAGCTATTCGGGAACAGTTCCCACAAGTTCCGATTGTCGCTTTAACTGCTACTGCCGACAAGATTACTCGCCAAGACATCATCAAACAATTAACATTAAAAGATCCGAAGACATTTATATCTTCTTTCGACCGTCCCAATTTGAGCCTGGATGTTCGAAGAGGATACCAACAGAAAGAAAAGACGCGTACAATTCTTGAATTCATCTTCAAACGGCCGAATGAATGTGGTATCATTTATTGCATGAGTCGGGACAAGACAGAGAAAGTAGCCGATATGCTCCTCCGCCATGGAGTGAAAGCCACAGTGTATCATGCCGGATTGAGTGCTTCGGCACGTGACAAGGCACAAGAAGATTTTATCAATGACCGCGTCCAAGTGGTATGTGCCACCATAGCCTTCGGAATGGGAATCGATAAGTCCAATGTCCGTTGGGTGATTCATTACAACATGCCCAAGAGCATCGAAAGCTTCTATCAGGAAATCGGACGTGCCGGAAGAGACGGTGTAAAAAGTGACACCCTCCTATTCTACTCACTAGGCGATTTGGTGATGCTTTCCAAATTTGCCATGGACAGCGGTCAGCAAGCGATCAACTTGGAAAAGTTGAACCGCATGCAACAATATGCCGAATCGGATATTTGCCGACGCCGCATCCTGCTCAACTACTTCGGTGAAACCATGGATCACGACTGCGGCAACTGCGACGTTTGTAAGAATCCACCGGAACGGTTCGATGGCACCATTATTGTCCAGAAAGCATTGAGTGCCATCATGAGAGCCGACCAACAAATCGGTACCCGTATGCTGATAGCCATTCTTCGCGGGAATTTCTTTGAAGAGTTGGTGGAAAAGGGATACGATAAACTGAAAACATTCGGTGCTGGACGAGACATTCCCCAAAGAGACTGGCAAGACTACTTGTTGCAAATGCTGAACTTGGGTTATTTTGAAATCGCTTACAACGAGAGCAATCACCTGAAGATTACATCCGCTGGAGCCAAAGTACTCTACGGACAGGAAAAAGCCATGCTGGTGGTCATCAAACGAGAAGAAAAGGAAAGCAAAACCAAAGGAAGGGGCAAGAAAACGGAGCAAAAGACGTTACTTACTGTACCTACCTTGGTACCGGTTGGAGAAGAAGATCTCGCTTTGTTCGAAGAGCTTCGCATTCTCCGTAAACGATTGGCCGACCAACAAGCCATACCAGCATACATTGTACTGTCGGACAAGACCTTGCATCAGCTAGCTATCCAACGACCTACCACTTTAGAAGAATTCGGAATGGTCAATGGTATCGGAGAATATAAGAAAGAAAGATACGGCAAGGATTTTGTCGAGACAATCAAACAAATCTTAGGCAAGTAAGGCTATTTCCCCTTACTTGCTTTCAATTGATTCTGAAGCTGTGGTCGAGGAATTCCCAACTCCACGGCTTTTTCAAAAGCCACGTATGCTTCCCGTTTCTGACCTTGTGCCAAATAGATTTCTCCACACATCACATAAAGTTCAGCATCATTGGGAGCCATTCTTACTGCGTTCTCCAAATCAAGCAAAGCTAGATCCAAGGTATTCATATCCACTTCTAACTCGGCCCTTGCCTTTAATAAAGAAACATCCTTGGGATAGTCCACAATCAACCGGTTGAATTCTTCCAAAGCCTCCCGATAGCGCTGCATTTTCTGATTAACCATCGCCATACCGATTCGGGCTGTCTTGTCATCCGGAAGAGTCTCCAACAAACTTTGATAATCATTCTTGGCTTCCTGATATTGTCTACGACGCATGTAAATGTAAGCTCGGAATTGAAGGGCTTCCGTATTCTTCGCATCGAGGTCGATTACGTTACAATAATCCACATATGCCTTATCCAGATAATCCATTTCTAGATACAAAGAAGCCCGATTCAGCAACATGGTAATGGAATATGGAGTCAAATTCAATGCCAACGAATACGACTCCAACGCTTCTTTGTTCCTACCCATTCTCCGTTGTACGGTTCCTAGATTGGAAAACAACAAAGCATTCCGCATATTGGCAGGTTCCAATTGCAAGGCTTTCTTCAGATATCCCTCTGCCTGATATAGGCTATCCTTCTCTATGGCATCCATGGCATGATTGATCAATTCATCATAGGTCTGTGCAAACAGCTGTAATCCCATGAAATATGCCACTATCAATAATTGTACTCTTTTCATCATTCTTTCTTAATAAAGTGCAAAGGTAATAGAAACCTTTCTTACCTTTCTTTACTTTTCCTCAAAAATATATAAAGGTACGCTTCTCTTTTCATGCGAAGTCATTATATTTGTACATTAACTAACCTTTAAAAGAATATGAAACAAGAAAGAGCCATATTTGCCGCCGGATGTTTCTGGGGCGTACAACATCAGTTCCAACGAGTGAACGGCGTTCTAAATACCGTAGTTGGCTATACCGGTGGACCGGAAGAGAATCCAAAGTATCCGGAAGTAAAGGCACATCAGACTCACCATGTTGAAGCGATTATCGTGGACTACGATGCCGATATTGTAAGTTATGAAGAGTTATGTAAAGTATTCTTCGAAATTCATGACCCGGCTCAGACAGATGGTGTAGGTCCGGATATCGGTCCGCAATATCGAAGTGAAATCTTTTACTTGAATAATGAACAGAAACAGACAGCAGAAGAAGTCATCGAACTACTCCGTTTCAAAGGACATGAAGTAAATACCATCCTCCGTCCTGCTGAAAAATTTTGGGAAGGCGAGGAATATCACCAGCATTATTATGACAAAACGGGTGGTGAACCGTATTGCCACATCCGGGTTAAGAAATTTTAAAAGAAAGAGGGTGCTTACACACCCTCTTTCTTAATATAATCTACAATCCAAGCACCTACTTCCTTGGTACCATATTTTTCTCCACCAGCAACCTGGATTTCCGGTGTACGTACATTGGCATCTAGCGAAGCATCTACCGCCTTGCGAATCAAGGCACCTTCTTCCTTCAAGTCGAAGTATTCGAACAACATCGCTACTGAAAGAATCTGTGCCAACGGATTGGCAATATTCAAGCCCTTTGCTTGCGGCCAAGAACCATGAATCGGTTCAAATACCGGTGTGCTCTCTCCTGTCGAAGCCGAAGGAAGCAATCCCATGGAACCGCTAATCACCGAACCTTCATCGGTCAAGATATCACCGAAGGTATTTTCTGTCACCATTACATCAAAGAAAGTTGGTTCTTGAATCATGCGCATGGCTGCATTGTCCACATACATATAGTCTGTAGTCACTTCCGGATATTGCGGAGCCATTTCCTGAGCAATCTGTCTCCACAAACGGGATGAAGCCAATACGTTCGCCTTATCTACCACTGTCAAGTGCTTGTTACGCTTCATGGCATACTCAAAGCCCACTTTCAGGATGCGTTCAATTTCAGGACGGGTATAATAGTTGGTATCGTAAGCCTTTTCATTATCTTGATACTTCTCGCCGAAATACATACCGCCAGTCAATTCACGGATGCAGATGAAGTCTGCATTTTCCACCAACTCGGCACGAAGCGGTGATTTATGAATCAAGCATTTGAAGGTCTGTACCGGACGGATATTGGCAAACAAACCAAGTTTCTTACGCATCGCCAACAAGCCTTGTTCGGGACGTACCTTTGCCGTTGGATTATTGTCGAATTTCGGGTCGCCTACCGCCGAGAAGAGAACAGCATCGGCATTCTTACAAATCTGATAGGTTTCTTCCGGAAATGGATCACCCACTTTATCGATAGCATCCGCACCGCAGATAGCATATTCATAACTCACTTGATGACCGAACTTTTCGCAAACGGCGTTCATTACCTCCACGCCTTGCACGGAAATTTCGGGACCGATACCGTCACCCGGTAATACTGCTATTTTAAAGTTCATATTCTTTCTCTATAATGTTCAACATTTTCATGGTTGCTTTGATAGCTGCTTCGGTCTGGTCAGCATCAAGACCTCGTGTACGGAACTCCTTGTTCTCAAAACTCCAGCTAATAGTGGTTTGTACGAATGCATCGGTTCGCCCACCCGGAGGAATGGTCACGGCATAGTTGGTCAGCATCGGGAACTTTCGTCCTAAGGTTTCCTTATAAATCTTCCGGAGAGCACGCACGAAGGCATCGTATTGACCGTCCCCACTCGAATTAACCTCGTATTCCTTGCCATGGATTTCCACCTTGACGGTCGCCATCGGCTTCAAGCCGTATGCCAGATTCACAATATAGCTCTTTAACTTGACTTTATCGTCCTCCACATCATGCTTCAACACATCACTCACAATGTAAGGCAAGTCTTCCTGAGTAACCAATTCTTTCTTATCGCCCAACTGGATGATACGTTCCGTAACCTTACGCATGGATTCTTCATCCAGCTTCAAGCCGAGGTCTTCCAAGTTCTTTCGAATGTTGGCCTTACCACTGTTCTTGCCTAATGCATATTCGCGCTTGCGTCCAAATCGTTCCGGCAAGAGGTCGTTGCAATAAAGATTGTTCTTGTTGTCCCCATCGGCATGCACACCTGCCACTTGTGTAAAGACATTTTCCCCTATAATCGGCTTGTTGGCAGGAATCATGATACTGGAATACGATTCCACGACCCTGCTCACCTCATTCAAGCGGCTTTCGTCGATGTTGGTAATGGCATTGAAATGATCCTTCAAGATGGCTTGCACACTCGAAAGGGGTGCATTCCCGGCCCGTTCACCCAACCCGTTGATAGTGGTATGAAGTCCTTTCACCCCACTCAACACGGCTGCAAGCACGTTACTTACCGCCAAGTCATAATCGTTATGCGCATGGAAGTCAAAATGCTTCTTAGGATAACGCTTCTTCATCTTCCGCATATACTCAATAACCTGAAGCGGATTCAGGATACCCAGGGTATCCGGCAACATGTAGCGTTGGATGGGAGTGGTCTGCAAGGTATCCATCAACTGGAACACATATTCCGGAGAGTTCTTCATGCCATTGCTCCAGTCTTCCAAATATACATTTACTTGGATTCCATGACTATGTGCATAATAAACCGTATTCTTGATATCGGTGAAATGTTCTTCAGGAGTCTTCTTCAACTGCTGGGTACAATGTCTCAAAGAACCCTTACACAGCAAGTTCAGCACTCGACATCCCGCATCACGGATCCAATCCACCGATGATTTGCCGTCCACGAATCCCAATACCTCCACTTTATGAAGGTGGTTCTGCAACGCCGCCCATTCGCAGATCATGCGAACCGCCTCTTTCTCCCCCTCAGATACACGAGCAGAAGCCACTTCCACACGGTCTACCTTCAAGTCCTCCAACAGGAGGCGGGCTATCATCAGTTTTTCATGGGGCACAAACGATACTCCACTGGTCTGCTCACCATCACGGAGCGTCGTATCCATGATTTCTATCTTGACGCGCTCTCCCATGCTTCAATCTTATCTTTGTTGGCTACCAAGAAATCGATGTCGTCCAATCCGTTCATCAGACAATGCTTCTTGTAACCGTTGATTTCAAAATGTTCACTCTTTCCGGTTGCCTTGTTGGTAATAGTCTGTTCCGGCAAGTTCACTTCCACCTGCATCTTCGGGTCAGCATCAATCGAATCGAACAATTCTTTCAAGAATTCCTCGCTCACCACTACCGGAAGCACAAAGTTATTCAGTTCATTGTTCTTGTGGATATCCGCAAAGAAACTGCTCACCACCACCCGGAAACCATAACCAGCAATCGCCCAAGCGGCATGTTCACGGCTACTTCCCGAACCGAAGTTCTTGCCCGCCACCAAAATCTCTCCTCCGTACATCGGATTGTTCAAGACAAAGTCTTCATTCAGCGAACCATCCGGACGATAACGCCAATCACGGAACAAGTTATCGCCGAAGAACTTTTCTTCACGGGTAGTTGCTTTCAGGAAGCGTGCCGGGATAATTTGGTCGGTATCTACATTTTCCAAAGGCAATGGCACGCAAGTGCTGGTTATGATGTTAAATTTCTGTTTCATACCTACTGATTTTTACATAAATTCTCTAGGGTCTGTAATCACTCCCGTAATGGCTGCTGCAGCAGCTGTCAACGGACTGGCCAACAACGTACGGGATCCCGGTCCCTGACGGCCTTCAAAATTACGGTTCGAAGTCGATACCGCATACTTGCCTGCCGGAATCTTGTCATCGTTCATTGCCAGACAAGCTGAACATCCTGGCTGACGAATAGCAAAACCTGCTTCTGCCAATACCTTATCTAATCCTTCCTCTCGGATTTGTGCATCCACCATCCAAGATCCCGGTACCAACCAAGCAATCACATTATCGGCCTTCCGATGTCCTTTAACGATGGAAGCAAACGCACGGAAGTCCTCAATGCGACCGTTGGTACATGCACCCAAGAAAACATAATCTATCTTTTTACCTAATAAACCTTCACCTGCTTGAAAGCCCATATAGTTCAGGGACTTCTCAAAAGAAGCGGTTCCGTCACTCTGCGGAATCTGTTCCGTGATTCCCATACCCATACCCGGATTGGTTCCATAAGTAATCATCGGTTGGATATCGGCTGCATCGTAACGTACTTCCTTGTCGAACACAGCATCGTCATCGCTCTTCAAAGTCTTCCAGTATGCCAATGCCTTGTCCCATGCTTCACCTTTCGGTGCATATTCTCTATCTTTGATGTATTCGAAAGTCGTATCATCCGGAGCTACCATACCTCCACGGGCACCCATTTCGATACTTAGGTTACAGAGGGTCAAGCGACCTTCCATAGTCAGATTGCGAACTGCCGAACCAGCATATTCCACAAAATAACCCGTCGCACCACTGGTAGTCATCTTCGACATCATATAGAGCGCCATATCCTTGGCAGTTACACCCTTACCCAATTCACCATCAATAGTAATACGCATCGTCTTCGGACGAGCCTGCAAGATACATTGCGAAGCCAAAACCATTTCCACCTCACTGGTACCGATACCGAAAGCTACTGCGCCCATTGCACCGTGAGTCGACGTATGCGAATCTCCACAAACAATGGTCATCCCCGGAAGCGTCAATCCTCTTTCCGGTCCCACTACGTGAATGATACCATTCTTCGGATGCATCATACCGAAGTGGTTCAAGCCAAAATCTTCGGCGTTTTTTGCCAAGGTATCCACCTGTGTCTTGGATACCGGGTCTTCTATCGGTTTGTCCTGATCGTGTGTCGGCGTATTATGATCCGGCATACAATAGATATGATCGGGACGGAAACATTTCAATCCACGAGCACGCATCCCAGCGAATGCTTGCGGACTGGTCACTTCGTGACAATAGAGTCGGTCAATATAGAGCTGGGTAGGTCCATCCTCTACCTGCTGCACGACGTGAGCATCCCATATTTTATCAAACAATGTATTTGCCATAATCAATCTTTTTACTTAAATCACTTTATCTTTTAAAATTGTTGATACAGTCGATGTATGCTTCTACGGAAGCTGCAATAATATCGGTATTGGCACCGAAACCATAATACATCTGACCGTCGTATTCCACTTGCATGTGAACCTTACCCATATCATCCGAGCCCTTGCTGATAGCCTGGATGGTAAATTCTTTCAATTCCATGTGGCGATCAATAATCTTCTTCAATGCCTTGATGGCTGCATCCACCGGACCATTACCGCTGGCTGCCGATTCGAAACGTTCACCAGCTATGTTCAATCCCAAGCTAGCTACCGAACGGACACCTACCCCACTAGTTACCTGCAAGAATTCCAACTTGATGTGGTGGTTGTCGTTTCTATCCGCACCAGCCAAAACCAGAATATCATCATCGGTTATGTCCTTCTTCTTGTCGGCCAACTTCAAGAAATCTTCATATACCTTATCAAGCTTGTCCTGATCCATCTCTACACCCAAGATGTGAAGACGATGCTTCAAGGCAGCACGACCACTACGGGCTGTCAATACGATAGCACTGTCATCAATACCTACATCTTTCGGGTCGATGATTTCGTAAGTCTGTACATTCTTCAATACACCATCCTGATGAATTCCCGATGAGTGAGCAAACGCATTTCTACCCACAATTGCCTTGTTCGGTTGAACCGGCATATTCATCAAGCTCGATACCATACGGCTCGCCGGATAAATCTTCTGCGTATTGATATTCGTATCCAAATCAATCGTACTATGACTCTTGATAATCATTGCCACTTCTTCCAAGGCAGTATTACCGGCACGCTCACCGATACCATTGATTGTCACTTCCACCTGACGGGCACCATTCAAGATTCCGGCAATAGTATTGGCAGTAGCCATACCCAAATCGTTGTGACAATGGGTGGAAATAATCGCCTTATCGATATTGTCCACATGCTCCATCAAATACTTGATTTTTGCACCATATTCTGAAGGAAGACAATAACCGGTAGTATCCGGGATATTCACCACTGTTGCACCCGCAGTAATAACAGCTTCCACCACGCGAGCCAAGTATTCATTGTCTGTACGACCAGCATCTTCGGCATAAAATTCCACATCATCCGTATATCGGCGGGCATAACGGACTGCCTGCACCGCACGTTCGATAATTTCTTCTCTGCTCGAATTGAATTTATAACGGATATGTGAATCTGAAGTACCAATACCTGTATGGATTCGTTTACGCTTCGCAAAGCGCAAAGCCTGTGCAGCTACATCAATGTCGCGTTCGATGGCACGGGTCAAGGCACAAATAGTCGGCCAAGTCACTGCCTTGGAGATTTCGACTACCGAATTGAAATCGCCCGGACTGGAAATAGGGAAACCTGCTTCAATTACATCCACACCCAATGCTTCCAATTGCTTGGCAACCTGAATCTTTTCTACCGTATTCAACTGACACCCCGGCACCTGTTCGCCGTCTCTTAGAGTGGTATCAAAAATAAATAATCTGTCACTCATAACTTACAGTTTATAATGTCTTTTAATTTATTTCTAATAAAAAAGCCTTTCACACCGGGAAGTGAGAAAGGCTATATATTATCCAACCAATACATATTAGCATATACGACACTCACTTCCCATTGACTTCGCCAATAGAATAATAATACCAGATAGCAAAATATGTAGATACTGTTGATTCATTTCCTTATTTTTATTTGAACGATGCAAATGTAATCGTTTATTTGATACCTACAAAATAATTTATAACTTTTTTCTTGAAATTAGCTACATTTCCTTATTGAACAAGTTGCTTTCCTTATAAATTCATGGATTTACACACTTATACAAACGAAAAAGCCTCCGATACATTATTGTATCGAAGGCTTAACTAAAACGGCGGCTACCTACTCTCCCACAA
>SUXY01000046.1 GCA_015060705.1 Bacteroides sp.
GCTTCTTCTTCTGTTACCAACTCGGTATTGTAAAGCGTACCGGCAGTACCCCACATGTAAGCTACCGCATAATCGGTCACCTTCTTGTCGCCTTGGCTCATCTTATTCAACTCATTCTGAATGTATGGTGCCAAGTTCGGGATATAGTCCGGAGTCTTTCCGAAATCACGGTTGATAGGAAGCAACATATCCTTACGCATCATACGTTCGATGATGTATTCCGAAGGACACACCACATCAAAGTCTTCGTGTCCGCGTTCAATCTTGGTGAGCATCACCTCATTGATATCGAACACTTGGTAGATGACTTCAATGTCTTCACCGGTCTGCTCCTTGTACCATTCAGGGAACTCAGCCAACACATCTTCGTCGATGTAGTCGGCCCAGTTGTACACCTTCAGGATACCGTTACGTTCTTCCTGTGAACGCTGGCAAGCTCCCAAAGCAAAGAGCACCGCCAACAACAATATGTATTTCAGTTTCTTCATTTCTTATTCCTTCTGCTGCTTTTCCGCACGTTTATTAATCACAATCAGCAATACTAACACGGTCACGAAGATAATGGTTGACAATGGACGGAGTTCCGGTGTCAAACCACCCTTACGTGCATCGGCATAAATATAGGTAGAAAGTGTTTCCAATCCTTCGTTACCAATCGTAAAGATAGTCACGGCAAAATCGTCAATCGAAAGAGTGAAAGCCAAGATGAAACCACTGATCATCCCCGGGAGAATTTCCGGAAGAATCACCTTTCGAAGTGCCTGGAAAGGAGTTGCACCCAAGTCGAGCGCCGCTTCGTAAATGTTCGGATTCATCTTCTTCAAACGCGGCATCACACTCAGTACCACATAAGGAGTACAGAAAGCGATGTGCGCCAACACTACAGTAGTAAAACCTTGTGAGATACCGAAACTCACGAACAACAGGAACAAAGATACCCCGGTAATGATATCCGGATTCATGATAGGAATGTTGTTGGTGAAGTTCATCACCGCACGGGCACGACTACGCAAGTTATAAATACCGATTGCTGCAATACTACCCAATGCTGTAGAAATGGATGCAGCCAACAAAGCGATGACAAATGTATTCCAAATGGCATTCATCAACGAATGGTGCATTCCACCCGAGAACAGCGAGCTATACAACTTAGTCGAGAAACCGGTCCAGTTACCCAATACCTTAGCTTCGGTAAAGGAGAAGATCATGATAATCAAGATTGGCGAATATAGCAACGCCAACAAGAACCACAAATACGCTTTGGCAAGTATCTTCTTCATCATATCACACCTCCACTTTCATTTTGGGCACTGTCTTCTTCATTGGTGAAGAGACTCATGATGCCAATCAACAACAACATGATGAGCGACAAGGCTGCCCCGTAGTTCCACATACCATTATAAATATTTTCCTGTACCGTTGTACCAAACAACTTGATGTTGTTCATGGTGAGCAATTCGGCAATGGCAAAGGTCGATACCGTTGGCATGAATACCATCACAATACCACTAATAATACCTGGAGCCGAAAGCGGAAGAATCACCTTATTGAATACTTTCAACGGGTTTGCTCCCAAATCCTGAGCCGCCTCAATCAAGCTCTGGTCCATTTTTTGCAAGGTATTATAAATCGGATAAATCATGAACGGAAGGAAGTTATACACCATACCGAACACCAATGCTCCCTCTCCCAACGGAAGTTGGAGGAAGTCGAACAAGGCCACAGTAGCCAATGTACGGATCAAGATATTTACCCACATCGGGAGGATAAAGAGAACCACCATTGTCTTCGAAGTATTGAATTGCTTCTGACTGAGGATGTAAGCTGCCGGATAACCCAGCACCAAACAAACGATGGTTGTAATAATCGCAATACCAATGGAGTAAATGAAGGTATTCATCGCTTCAGGGTGCATCAAGAATTTACGGAAGTTCCCCATGGTAAATGCACCTTCTTCATCGGTAAAGGCATAAAGAACGATGAGCAGCAACGGTATCACCACAAATACCAACAGGAACAGGGCGTATGGCAACGACCAGTTTCTGCGCCGCATAAAGAAACGTGACAATTTATTGATCATCTTTCTCACAACTTGTTTAAACGGATGTGTTCCGGAGCAATGGTGATACCCACACGGTCGCCATCGTCCCAAACATCGTTGGTGTCTACAAATATATCTTCATCCCAATCGGTGAACACTGTCAAGTGATAGTGATTACCCTTATACAAGATAAACTTCACTTCACCGGTCAAGCGGCCGTCTTCTTCATTGTCTTCCAAAACAACATTGTTGAAGTCAATCTGTACTTCCACCTTATCACCGGCTTGAAGTCCCTTTTGTGGCAAACATTCAAACGAACAACCAAGGAATTCCACATGATTGTCATCCACCATCTTTCCTTCAAAGGTATTGCAAGTACGTTCTTTCTTCATAACGTGAATATCAAACGGCTTTACAAGCAAGCCCACTTCACGTCCGGCTTCGAACGCATGGTAATCCTGTACCATCAGCTCATAACCTTCCTTGGTCTGTACCAACATCTCAAAGTGTACCCCCTTGAAGATACAGCTGGATACCGTACCTGTCAACTGAGCTGCATCCGACGGATCGAAGATATAGATGTCTTCCGGACGGATGACCACATCCACCGGTGCATTTTCACCGAATCCCTTGTCCACACATTCGAACTCGTGTCCGGCGAAACTCACCACCTCGTCCTTAATCATCGTACCATTCAAGATGTTACTTTCACCGATAAAATCAGCAACAAAGGAGTTGGTCGGTTCATTGTAGATATCCATCGGGGTGCCAATCTGTTGGATCTTACCTTCACTCATGACCACAATGGTATCACTCAAGGTAAGCGCCTCTTCCTGGTCATGCGTTACATATACGAAGGTAATACCCAACTTCTGGTGCATTTCCTTCAATTCCATCTGCATGTCCTTGCGCATCTTCAAGTCGAGCGCAGCCAACGGTTCGTCCAGCAACAACACTTCCGGTTCGTTCACAATGGCACGAGCAATAGCTACACGCTGCTGCTGACCACCCGACAAAGAATCCACATCACGGTCTTCATAATCCGTCATGCCCACCATTTTGAGTGCTGCCTTCACCTTTTTCTCGATGACCTGCTTCGGCGTTTTCTTCAACTTCAATCCGAATGCAATGTTATCAAATACATTCAGATGAGGGAACAAAGCGTACTTCTGGAATACGGTATTCACAGGACGCAAGTGAGGAGGAGTCTGTGTAATTTCCTTACCGGAGATACGGATAACACCTTCCGATGCAGTTTGAAAACCTGCTATCAGACGCAAAAGTGTGGTCTTTCCACATCCCGAAGGACCAAGAATAGTCACAAACTCACCCTTCTTCACATTCAAATTGATGTTATCCAAAGCGACCTTTTCGCCAAAATATTTGGAAACATTCTGAACTTCAATGATATAATTAGACTGTTGCATATTCTTTTTGTTGTAAGCCGCAAAGATAGAAAAATAATCATTATATTTGCAAAAAACTTTATAAAACATTTAATATGAAAAATTTCGTTTATTTGTTTGCAGCCGGAACCATGGCTTTGGCTGCATGTAGCAGCGAACCTGCTTACAAGATTTCGGGTACTGTAGAAGGCATCGCCGATGGTGAAACTATCTATTTGCAGGAAGCTCAGGGTAGAGAACTCATCAAGTTGGACTCTGCTGTAGTAGCTAACGGTGCTTTTACTTTCAATGGCCGTCAGGATGCTGCAGTAAACCGTTACATTACTTATACTCCGGCTGAAGGCAAGCGTATCATGGCTGATTTCTTCTTGGAAAACGGTAACATCGCAGTTGCTTTGGGCGAAGAAAGCAAGGTATCTGGTACTACTAACAATGACATCTACCAAGCTTACAAGAACGAAAGCGGTGCTTTGAACAAGGAAATGAGAGCTTTGTACGAAAAGAGCAAGGCAGAAGACTTGACAGAAGAACAAAAGGCTGAATTGGAAAAGCAAATGGAAAATTTGGATGCCAAGTTGAATGACTTGACTTACAACACCATCGATGCCAACATTACCAATCCTGTAGGTATCCATTTGTGGCCAGGTAATTCATACAGCATGGAATTGGCACAATTGCAAGCATTGGCAGCTAAGGTTCCTGCTGAATACCAAAGCAACGAACGCATCGCCAAGTTATTGCAACGCATCGAAGTATTGGCTAAGACAGCTGTTGGTCAGAAGTTCACAGACTTTACTTTGCCTGATCCAGAAGGTAACCCGATGAAGCTTTCAGACATCATCGCTAAGAACAAGTATACTTTGATTGACTTCTGGGCTAGCTGGTGTGGTCCTTGCCGTCGCGAAATGCCGAACGTTATCGCTGCTTACAAGGAATACAACAAAAAGGGCTTCGGTATCGTAGGTGTATCTTTGGACAACGACGCTGACAAGTGGAAAGCTGCTATCAAGGAAATGGGTATGACATGGGATCACATGTCTGACGTAAAGGGTTGGCAATGCGAAGGCGCTGCTCTCTATGGTGTAAACTCTATCCCTGCTACTGTATTGGTTGCTCAGGATGGTACTATCATCGAACGTAATCTCCGTGGTGAAGCTATCAAGGAAAAATTGGCTGAACTTTTGAAGTAATCTCTATACCTTATTATAATAAAGGCTGCAAGTTTTGGGCTTGCAGCCTTTTTTTGTTGTTGGCTGATAGAAAATCGGGATTTCCGATTTTTCTATCTATTGATAAATCTCTGTATCCTCCAACAGCTCTTTTGCATACGACGTGAAAGTAGAACAGGCATCAGAATTCATCAACTCTTCATAATGATCTTTGGTTAAACAAGAAACCAATGACTTTACTTCACCTTCACGCTTTCTATATTGTTTTCCTACAAGTCCCATTATCTCTCCTACAACTTTTGCAGGATGACAATATGTAGTTTCCGGATCCGCATTTTCTAAATCATATCCTAATTGAGATTTGATGTAATCAGAAGTTAAAATAGGATTTACGCTTTCAAACAGATGTTTCATACCCAAGAACCAAGCCTCAACTTCCATAATAGCCCAACAGAACTTTGCTCTTTCAGCAGAATCCAACCTATTTATTTCTTCTTGCGAAATCGACATAAACAATTTGATAAGTTCTGGATTTATCGTTCTCTGGTTATTGTTTTTCTTTAAATAAGCTTCACTATACATGTCCCTCAATCCCACAACCTTGTCATATCCTTTCTTTTTCAAACCATTTATCCTACTTTTCATGTTGGACAAGACAGAATTATCATTCCCTACATTGATTATCATATAATGATTAGAAGCATCTGGAGCACCAAAAGGATAATCAACATCTTTAGGAACATCACAAAGTAAAGCATAACATTCAATTCTGACATCGCAATAGTCATGCATAGCCAAAAGAAATTCCTTTGTCAGAATCAATTCGGATTGTCCTTCCACAAATATAGCTATCTTCATTATTTGTATCTTGCAATAAAATCTGATGAAAACAAATCAAAATTACTAAGTCCCGTAAAGTCAAACTTTTCAAAAAGTTCCGGATTATTATGTATATTTATTGCAGTGACAGCATCACCATTTCTCTGCAATATATTCCAATATCTAGTATCCACAACATCCATCAAAAAATTATCATTAGAAGCCGTAATCAATTGAATATCATTTGCCAAACAATACTGATAAAGATACTTACCCAATTTAATAGCCCTATCATAATCTACACCTTCGCAAAAATCATCAATCACAAATGTTCTTCCTTTTTCACCTCTAGCTGATATATAATAAACAAAAATAATAAGATACAACGCTCTTAACATACCAGTCGACAAAGCATCCTCCCAAAGAACCATTGATACACCCTTCTCCTTTACATTAAGGATTTTCAAATTCGTCAGTTTTGTAACATCCAGTTTTTCAATGGAATATCCTAAATCATTCATATCCTTAATGATTCCACAATGCGCTGTTTCATCCAAAAACTCAAACATCGAAACGAGACTTTCACGATATGGCATCATGTTGGTAGGAGATATTCCATTAACCACTGATGGCGAAATAGCATTAAATTGTATACAACTGTATTGTTCTGCCCAAATAAAAATGTCTTCTATATGAGGATAAGTTACGACATCCCTTCTTACACTTATTGCAAGTTTGTTGGAAGGGGGATTGACTAACTCACCATACAATTTTGTCTGATTAGGATTCCGGAAAATATATTCACGCCCCTTATTGTCTTTCAACGATTCAAAAACAACCAATCCATTAGCAAAAGTAAACTCGTAAATAAGTTCAGAATCGTCATCAACCGAGAATACAATCCTGTAAACAACAGAGTCATACAATGATGCTTCCTTCCGTTGTAGAATAATATCTACCAACAGGTTCAAGACACCTATCGTCCTTGACTTGCCTACAGCATTCTTGCCTACAATCAGATTCACCTTATCAAATCGAAGTTCACTTACGGACCAATTCATCCACTTATATGTCAGTTCTTTTATCCTCATAAAATATAATAATAGTTATGTCAGACAAAAATAAAATTTTTCTTTGAATTTGTTGCTATAGATTCTTAGTCTTTTATTAACTGATTACTTTCTGCTAAATATTTTTCCCGTTTCCTGCTAATATTTGAAATAAAGACGACACATTATTTTTCTCATTATTTTTTTCCTCTTCTTTCAAGGAACTGTTATCTATATCGCGATGTACCGAACTAATCAAAAAGTCTATCGCATTATCAAATACAGATTCTTTTATGACTTGTTTTACTCCAAGCCCATTTGCAATAACAACATTTAATAGTTCTGCAACATCCGGTGATTTTATTGCCATTCTTATTTGGGTAGCCATTTCACTATTAATAGTAGACAATTCTTTAAGGAACAAATCTCTTAATGTGATCTTTTTCATATCCATGTTTTTGGGGTAAATTATTAGTGTCTCATAAAATCTTAACACGAACGCTCTCAAATAAAACAACAATTAACTTCGAAAAAATGTTCGTTCCTTTTTTTACATTCTATTATTTCCTTTTCAATAGCTTGATATCATCATCTAATTCTTTAATTCTATTATTGTGTTCCTTGCTTGGACTTCACTCGATAACCGACAGATATTATTACGTCAAAGTTATAATAATTAACCTCATGACTTTGAAGTTTATTCTCAATAGTCACATGTAAAGTGGTTGTTCGGAAATACCGAACAACCATAGTTTCGTCCAATTCTCCTTCCTGAAAATATGTCCCTAAGCATCCCTTTAACCTCTTTCTTCTTTTAGATATTTATTGTATCGAAAATTATTTTACGATTTAACTACATAATATTTACCATTACGCGGTGAACCTCTGAATTCTATCAAAGATAAATCTTTCAGTATTTTCAAATATCGTTCTACGCTTTTAGTTGAACGTCCAATCTTTAAAGCAATATCTTTTAACTTCAAACCTTCTTCATCATTAAAAAGCCTTAGGATATTGATTAATTCTTTCTTTACCACATCCGTCACTCCCTCAAATCCACTAACAACACCCTCATATTCATCACCCTCACTTACTCCCTCACTTACTCCCTCATTTTGAAAAGGCTTATAAAATAGATTATTAAATGTAACAGAAACTATGTTATCGGTAACATCCCAAATAGGTTCATCATAACCATACTTCTTACATTCGGAAATCATTCTCGTAATCCCACTACCCACTATTTCCACGTACTTTCTTACCAAACAACAATGAGCAATATCAGGATTTTTCACAACAGAAACATAAGACTTTACCAAAGACTTTACAGCTATACCTTCCGGTAAAGTTCCTGGATTAATAATTTCTAATCGATTGGAATAGATGTTAATATGAATCTCATTATTATCCGTATAATCTCTATGGACAATAGCATTCAATATACCCTCACGAACTGCCAAATGAGGGTAAGCATTTCTTTCCTCTCTTACCAATCCCGAAATAATTTGACGTTTCGGATAAACAACCTCAATAGCATTAAATATATTGGTAATATTACTAAATATATTCCCCTCAAACATTTGCATAAACTTGATACCATCCACTTTAGATTCGCCTTCAAAACAAGACAATTTTATTCTTGTTTGCGGAATATATTTTGCCGGTTCTTTACCAAACAAGGCAATACAAGCATTTGTAGGCAAATCATTTGACAAAAGGTTCATATATTGCAAAAACTCTTCTACATTCTTATTATCATATTTAGTCTCTTTTTGCGTCAAATTAATTTCAGAAGCATCAAGTTCCAATAAAGAAGAAGCCAATACGGGTCTTCGTTCCCATGTAAATTCAGAACTCTTTCTTTGTCTGATAAGTTTTACCAAATCTGAAGGAGTGGCAACGATAGAACTATCGCCTATACGCACAAAAATTTTCTTATCAACCGAATAAGGTTTTTGTGCCCCTTCCCATACACTGATTAATAGAATATCTTTTTTATTGTAATGGCATACCGAAACTGTTAAAGGAGGATTAGGCACAATCGCATCCTGCAAGAAATCCATAATTTCCTGTGCATTCTGTTCAATGTCATCCAATCCGATAACCTTTCTTTCATCATCCACACCTATCAGGATATCCCCATTTTTCGTATTCAACAAAGAAACAACCGATTGGGCTATCAACATCTTCGAATATTTCGGAATAAATATTACATTTCCCGATTCTTGATTCAACAAATTCTTGATGATAAGATTATTCAATGTCATTATTTCCTCCTTCCTTTATAATTTGTTCTATTCTATCGGTATCTTCAAATTGGGTAATGATATATTTCAATATTTCATCCAATCGATAGAATTCCTGTACCCAGTTCCCAGTTCTATTTGCAACATCTTTTTCATAACTTTTAATTGCAAAATCGTAAATTTCTAACGTCCGGGCATCAAAGAAATATTTATTATCATCTTTTTTCTTAAAATTGAAATCAATAGGAGTAACAAGTTTTCTTTGCAACTGACGACAAAACGTTACGTCACGATGAGCCATAAACCAATATGGTTTATTCAGTCGAACCGCCTCTTTCATTTCTTCAAAGGTAATATTTTTCTCTCCAATATTCCCTGTTCCATAAAAAGGACGGATAATTCCCAAGAACAAGTCACATTCCCCTACTGCCTTGATACAATTATCCAAATTAGAAAGATGCGGATTTACCTTTACCGTTCCCGCATACGAACTTATCACATCATACCCCAACGTTTCAAGTGTTGCGACAATTGCTGAAAGTTCATTTTCAAATTTATAGATGGTAGAGCCTACCATTATTTTTAGTCGTTTACTCATATTCTTCTAATTTAATATATAGACTTTATATTAATGAGACCATAGCAATCTAATTTAGTTACGAAAATTCTTGTTCAAAACTAATTATTTCTATCGTGTTTTTAATTTTTTTATCTATTACCGTTATTATGTCTTTCATTGTCTTATATTTATTACTATTAGCAAAAATGACTAATTTGGTAATTAAACTAAAGACTATTACACTATAATTAAACAACTCTTTTCGAGTAATATTTTCTTTTGTATTCCTATGATGAATATACTTACTACGTATATCATACATTTTCTCAATATTCTTATTGATAGCCTGCCGCATTTCAAGAGTATCAGTGATTATCAAAGGTATATATTTTTTCAATGCTTGCTTAATAGATTCTTTTTCATCTAAAAGTATTAAAGAATCCATAATAGAGCACAAATCAACAATTTTATCATAATTATTACTATTTGACAGCATCTTGCTATATGTCCTGATAGCTGGAATTAATACTTTTTCCAACTCTGTATTTTTCTGCTTAAATATTCTATCAATGAAAACAACAAATTCGTCTTTACTATGCTCTTCTAGTTTTTGAATAAAATTTTCATCCAATTTCACTATATGAGATTTTATATTTTCATTTACATGTAATGAATCATCCGTAGATAATTCATGAATAAAACAACGTTCAACAGGTAAATGATTTATATCGTTTGCAATATCCAAACAGATTTTTGGCAATTCAGAATAGAAAGTTAAATAACAAGCTTTTATTATATCAACAGCTAATGAACAACGTTCGTATGCCATATCAACAACAGCTTGTCTTTCTCCTTTCATTTTGGTATATACAAAAGTTGAATTCTGATGATATATATCTTCCCTATAGGAAGTCAATAAAGTCCTTAGATTCCTATTGGGAAATTTACCTATAAATATATTTTGAGCAAATTTATAGGTCTCTTTAACTTCTAAATAAGGAATGGGAAAATAAACAACATAATCTTTTATTCTTTTATCTAATTCATTTTCAATATATTGAATAAAATCTATTGAGATTTGTTCTTTTTGTCTTGCTTCAAATAACCAAGACAAAACTATATTACGAAAACTATCCTTAGATATTTTAGTTTTAAAGCTTCTGATTTTACAAAAATCATTTATACATTTTTCTACTTTTAACCATAGTTCATTATCTATACGGTATTTCTTATTTTCCTTTATACAAGAAACACCCACAATTTTCCCATCACAATCAATATCATACTCAAACAATGACTTCATAGAAATCGGTTGCAAAACAACGATATTATCATCAACAGGTGTTGTTTTATCTTCAGACCGAATTATTTCCTCCTTTTTAATTTCATTCAAGAATTTGACAGACTCACTATTCCAATACTCTCTTTTTTCTTTTGGTATATCAAACATATCTCATTCCTCCATCTTTACACAATCATCACTAACAAATTCAGAAGCATCTTTAATAAAAGAAGGTAACCCAGGTCCTTGAATCATTTCACCACTTATTTCTTTTTCAGCTAAAGAATGGTTTAATTTCAACAAGAAAGGTAAAATTTCATCTTTCTTTTTCATTCCATATGCCTCGCGAACAGCCATATCAAGTTTTTCTTGAATTTCTGAAATTGGATTATATGGAGTAGTCTCTATCGTTCTGTACAAGTCACGCAAAGTACAATCATTCTTGTCCATGATTTCCCTACGCTTCATTCGAAGTCGTTTTGCCAATTCTGCTATCTTTTTCACTTGTGTCTTGGTTGGTGTTTGTGGCCAAGGGAAAGAATTAAAGACACTCTCAGACGTATATCTCCAATCCCCTTTTAAAGTTGAACAACGTGCCGTAAACCATTCCCAATGTATCTCTGACTGTAATAATCCAAATGAATAATCATCTTCCAGTGGAAAGGCTGTTACCACATCACTAGGATTAATTTTCACTGAAACAAACTCAAAAATTGGACGTTTTGTCACACGTGAACATGCTATGTATCTTATCTTTTTAGACATGACATCCAATAATTCCCCACGCTCTCTATATAATAACCACCATCTTTTAAATGCAGCTTGATGGTCTTTTTTAACTTTAAATGTTGGATTATTTTCTAAAGCCTGTTTGTTTCTTGCTATTTCTTTTTCTGCTTTTTCTTTTTTTTCAGGATAAACACTTTGATATATATGATTATAAACTTTAATATATTTCTGAGCCTCAAACACATCTTTACCTCTAAAGTCTATTACATACCTTTCTGGTTGGGAGTACTTATTCCCTAAAAGTTCTTCTCCTGTTAAATATGGGTGTAACACATCCTTATACCAATTCTGTGCAAATAATAATTCTTCCGCTTCACTCCTATTTAACAAAAATCCTTTATGCCCATGTGTTTGCCCCTGATAACAACATTCTGAATTCTTATTCACATTCAATGTCTTTGCATCAGCAACATTGCTTAAACTCAATGAAGAATTGATATATTCCAATTGATAATATTCAAAAGGAGCATCCGCTCTATCTCCACATTGAAACGCCAATTGTTTCAGACCTTTTTCTTCACCTTTCTTCCAAGTTGCGATAGAAACATATACAGCTGCATCACCTGACCAAACTTCCGTCGATACTGAATCAAGAATTGTACCACCATTATTTACAATATAATCCAATCCACCTATTCGAGAATAGTTCTGTCGTATAGTATTAGTTCCTACAAGTCCTGCATACTGTCCTTCTTTCATCAATGTATGTGCTTTGTAAAACCAATAGACACAGAAATCTGCACGACCAGGGACATCTGGAAATGCTTTTCTCACTTTATCTACATAAACCAAGTCCATCTCCTGAGACATCTTATTCTTTGATTGATAAGGTGGGTTACCTATTACTACATCAAATGCTGGCCATTCATCTAATAAAGCATCCCGAACAAGAATATTATCATCCATATTATCAAGCGGCAAAGTTTCCTCAAAATCAATTGCTTGTGAGTATTCAGCCGTACGCTTCTTATATGTTTCACTAACTAACTCTTTAGCAATCATCATTGTCATCTTTGCCACTTCAACTGCCATTGGTTGAATGTCAAGGCCATAAAACTGACTAGTTTTAACATGAGAAATTCCCAAATGCAATTTATCATATTGTTTACCTGTAGCATTTGATAAATTATTCATCTTGTCAAAGATTTGACATTCCAATTCTTTCAGTTCACGGTATGCTACAAAAAGAAAGTTTCCACAACCACAAGCAGGGTCTAATACTTTATATTCTCCAATTTCTCCCAATAATTTTCTAAGTGCTTCAAGTGTATTGGCCTTATCTATTTTAGCTTTCCAAGGTTTTATGATTGTAGGAGTTATCACCCGAAGCATATCTGTCTCATTAGTAAAATGTGCTCCAAATTTATGACGTTCTTTGGAATCCATTGTACCTTCAAACAATGCACCAAAAATAGCAGGATGCACCTGGCGCCAATCTTTTAGAGCAACTTCATAAAGTATATCCAAACAATGTTGATCAAGTTCTATTGGTTCAACATCCTCAAATAAACCGCCATTAAAATATTTTATCCCCTTAAATCTACCGCCACGAGCTTCCTGTGGCGAAGCCATCTGTTTAAACAAGCCACCGATTAGATCGTAAGCTTCGGACTTTCCTTCTTTGCACTCTTTTATTATTTGGGTAAAGAATCCCTGAGGAAGCAAGCCAAAATCTTCGGAAAAGAAAGCTAATACACATTGCAATATAAAATGCTGAACTATTTCCTTCGGTTCATTCTTATCTATTGTCAGATATTGATATAATTCACCTATCTTATTGGCAGTTTCCTGAGAAATCTGTTCTATATTATTTTTAAACAAAGGTTCCTTCTCTATAGGCAATAAAAAGTTTAAAGCAGTATATCGTTCTGGCAGTTCTTCTATCCTAAAATCATCAACTTTCTGACAATCCTTATATATAATAAACTCATCAAAATTACACAAGAGGATATATTTAGGCTTCTCATGACCCTCACCAATTACCACATTGGGATCCATTTCAAGCCAATAATTACGTGCTTGACTAAAATGAACTTCAAGATTCTTTACACTACGTTTTTTCATTTCAATCAACACACCGGAACGTCCTTTAGGACACCATAAACAATCTGCAAATTTTGTACGATTAGTCACATTAAATTTAATTCTTGCTTCCAACGTCCCATTAGCTTCAATAATACCACCATGTCCGAATGCTCTAAACAAACGGTCACAGAATAATTGTGCTTCACCCTTTTCATCTCCTTTAAGAGTGGATACATATTTCAAAAATTCTTCAATACGTTCCTTATTCATTAGTTTATTGTATTAGCTTTATAAGCACAAAGATAAATAAACTTTCATAAAAAACGATGTTACTTTCCATTTTCATTCTTCCTCTTTCCCCACAAAATCCACCTTCACCACCTGCCCCAATTTCAAGCACCAAAAGGTTGCTTGAATACTCCGATTCCACCAAGCCCAAGGTGACCATTCCCTGTCGCGGAACTTCATATCGAATATCGATTGCCAAGTATTCATAATACCTTGTTGGATGTCTTTAGGATATTCTTTGAAGCTACAATACTTACCAACCTCGGTTTCATAGGTTTTAATACGATGTTCCAAGCCTCTATCTGTTTTGGTTTGCCAACCATTCATACAATTCACCCAAAGAGAGAAGTCGGTAAGTACTACCTCATTGTCGGGAATTTCGATTTCAAGATATACCGAATACTCTTCTCCTTTCTTTAAGGGTGTTTTAGGTGGGCATGGTTTCTTTCGTGAATGATATTGATACCATGCCCAAAGGGGATAATGTATTTCGGGAAGTGGTGGATTGCCGATGCGTTGGCGCATTTGTTCTACCAACCAATCATACATCAGCCGGTTATGCTTACACCAATATCCTTCCCTATCACAATACACTATCCCCTTCTCTTGTAAGGTTTGATAAAAGGATGCGGGTTGTATTGTCCAAAGTCTCATAGTTCTATTTCGGCCTCATTATAACCTTTCATCTTCGGATAATCTTCTCTATTTCTTCAAACATCTGTTCGTTTGACTCCCTTGCCTCTTTTAAAGCCTTAATATCTTTTCTGGCAGAACAATTTTTAAAAGGCGGTTCCAGAATTATTTCTTTATGAACTTCTTTATAACGATTACAGATATCGCAATCTTCTGGTACATAATATAAATTGATGATTTCTTTTATTATTGATTTTTGTTTTTCCGTGAAGGTAAAGTTGTCTACCAATTTAAGATCTTTATCACATCTATACCATAATATCATTATTGGTATCGCTCCAATCGTTACTCCAAATATAAAATACATCGTTGTTGTCATACTTCAAATGTTATGTTATAAACTTCTATTCTACACCATACTTTTCATTAAAAATTGCCATCACTCTTTGATAAGAATTCCCATCACCATAATTCTGCCTAATGTAAACTCCCAACCGTATTTCCTCTTCGTCCAATTCAAGAATTTGCCTGAAGTATTCTTTTGCCTTTACATCTTCCACATCTTCGATATCAAAAGGTTTATCCGGTAAAGGAAAACCATCTAATGCCGAATGCCAGTCTTTACCCTTCTCAATTCCTTTGCGAATATGTTCCCTAAAGTATTCATTATCGGCATTCTTATAGCGATTAAATACCAATCTATCATTCTGAGTGTGAATATGATTCTGCTCGATAATGTTCATAATTTCTCGTCTTTCATCTAGAATATCCAGAAATCGACGTACGCTTTCTTCTAATGTCATATTTCCCATATTTTTATTTTATAAAGTAGTATAAGGTCTCTCCATCATATCAGCTGCCATGGCATCGGCTGTGTGAATAAGCGTAATCAGCGGAGTGAGTTCACGGGCTCTCTTCTGACTACCCGTCATCTCCTGGCTTTGGTAAGGCAAATCCCAACCGCCCATGTGCCAACGGATGGCAAGGATTTCATCTTCCGTCAATTCCAAACCACTACGAAGCAACATGATAACCGACTTTTCTCCATGACCAACGGGAAGATAGGAATAGTCAATGCCATAAGAAGAATTGGTTTCCCATAATCCGATTTCATTCTTTTGCCTACGACTGACCTTTTTATAAATACCTGCCTTGCAAACATCATGCAACAAACTAGCTATAATTACGCTATCCAAGGGTAAAAGAGATTCCAAGTCCGGACGAACAAGCAATATCTGTTTGCGAAGCATCTTTGCCATTTCACAAACATGTAAAGAATGCTTTACCAAACCTCCCTCATAACAACTATGCTTTCTGCACGAAGCTGGCATTTTGAAAAACTCCCATCCATCAAGGTCTTCCATCAAATAATCCACATCTTCTTGCGATAACCTCTCAACAGACTGGAGTAAGCTCTTGAATGCTTCACGGTCCGGATTAGTAGATTTATTCTTTTTCATAATCCTTTACTTATTATTTATGAATAAAATCTACTTTAATCACTTGCTCCAACTTCAATTCCCAAAAGCAGGCTTGAATACTTCTATTCCACATTGCTTTGGCAATCCATTTTCCAAGCTTAGTCCGCAAATCAAAAATAGCACTCCAGGTCAACATGATGTCATGCTGCAATTCTTCCGGATAATCTTCAAAATCGCAAGACCCACCTTGCATCGCCCTAAATGCTTTAAAACGATACATCAGATTCTTGTCATCTGAAATGGGATGCCCGTTCAGTGGCACATGCCAAAGGCCAAAATCCGACAACAACACTTCATCATCGGGTATTTCAATTTCCAACATCACTCCTTCTTCTTGGTCGCTAGCCAACATCTTTGGCGAAACCGGAGGTTTCGGCTTCTTTCGTGAGGTATATTGATACCATGCCCATATGGGATAACGTACTTCTGGTTTGGATGGATTACCTATGTATTTACGCATTTCATTGGCCATCCAATCATACATTTCCCGATATTCTTTACAGAACCAACTTTCTCTATCACAATATACGACTCCATTCTTTTGCAATACGTCGTAAAACTCTTTTGTTTGAATCGTCCAAAGTTTCATTATTCTCTGCATTTATTTGATTTACCCACAAAATAAGAAGCAACTTGTATGATTACTTGATACATCTTTGAAATATTTGAGTAAAAACATTAATTTTGTACAACTAATGCAGCAAAAACTATGAAAGCATCCAAAATCTTCAGACAATACGTTTGGATAACCGATACTATCTATCACTCCGGTGGTATCACATTGCAAGAGCTCAACGAACGTTGGGTAAAGACCGAATTAAGTGAAAGAATCCCCATGAATCGATTGACCTTCAACCGACATCGTGCTGCCATTGAGGAGATTTTCGATATCAACATTGAATGTCGCCGCAAAGGGTACCAATATTATATCGAAAATGAAGAAATCTTGAAAAGCAATTCCTTGAAACATTGGATGATTGATTCACTTTCTGTAAGCAATGTACTATTGGAAAGCAGTTCTTTGAAAGACCGTATTTTATTGGAAAACATACCGTCCGGGAAGAAGCATCTGCAACCCATTATCAATGCCATGAAACAAGGGAAAAGGCTTTTGATTGAATATCTGAGATTCGGGAAACTAGAAAGACGGCAAATCATAGTAGAACCATATGCTATCAAGGTATTTAAACAGAGGTGGTATTTGTTGGCAGCCGATGACAAATGGACCATTCCTGCTGTATATGCTCTAGACCGTATCATGTCGCTGAAAGAAACGGGCGATAGTTTTGAGTATCCTAAAGATTTTAATGCAGAAATCTTTTTTAAAGATTGTTATGGGGTAATCTGTGGTACTAACGACGAAGTACAAAAAATTGTTCTAAGGGCTTATCCACCATATGTCAACTATTTGCGGACACTTCCACTCCATACATCCCAAAAGGAATTGAACAGTACCTCTGACTATGCAGATTTCGAATTATATCTCCGCCCCACTTTCGACTTCCGTCAAGAATTGTTATCTCAAGGGGATGAAGTAGAGATTTTACAACCCGAGAACTTCAGAGAAGAGATGAAAAGCTTATTGGAAAAGATGCTGAAGAGGTATTCTATGCCTAAATAGTGTATTTGAACTCACCCCATCTTCAGACCTTCAGAACGGCAGACTTCTTGATTATTAAAACATTAAACTGACGTTCCTTTCTGAAGCACCTAAAAAAAGAGAATAAGACTAAGGCAGTAAGGCAGAAAGGCAATTGTTTTTCTAAAAAAGGTAAACATGTGGGCCATACTCTATGACATCCCAACGTATACGAGCATTCGCCGGAAGATGTATCATCTTACCGCAGTAAGATGTAGCATCTTATCGAGGTAAGATGTAGCATCTTTCAACGAACGCTCGTACACCAACATTTTCAGCAAGGAAGTTCAGTTTAAATACCTCATAATCAAGAAGTCTGAACTTCTTGAAGAAGAATTCCACTTTTTCATCCTAACGATTAATCTAGACAATATTACTCTATCAACTTCTTCCAAATCATTTCATGAATCTGATCCTTCGGCAAGAAATTACCTTCCTTATCAAAGCAGTCTACCTTACCGAAATCTTCCCGGCTAGCCAACAACTTAATGTATTCCTTATAGACATTTTCCTGCAAGGAAATGGATTGTTCATGAATGTCTTCCTTGCCATTCAAATAATCACGGTCGTCACCGGTGCGGGTTTCTGACAAATTCTTCTTGATGAATTCCAATGGAACACTCAGGAATAAAGTCTTGTCCGGCATGGGCAAGGCATTGCGGTTGAATTCGAAATCGAGAATCCAGTTCTTGAGGCTTTCTTTCTCTCCTTCTTCACTCAACTTGGCGCATTGATAGGCTATGTTGGAATACACATAGCGGTCGGCAATCACGTAATAGCCTTCTTCCAGCCAATCGATGATAGTCTGGATATGCTCACTACGGTCGTTCGCAAAAAGCAATGCCACCAACTTAGGATGTACCCCTTCCACCGTTCCGAATTCACCACGCAAGAACTCAGCGACCAATTCTCCATACACGCCTTTGTTCAGCATCGGGAAGTGGATATGTTTGTAAGGAATGTTTCTCTTTTCCAAGGCTTGTTTCAGACATTCCATCTGGGTGGTCTTACCACATCCGTCCAAGCCTTCTATAACCCAAAATTTGCCTTTCATAATTATTGCTTATTAATAGTGCAAATATAATCATTAATTGTCATTCATCTACTTTATGCACCCGAGATTCTTCACTGCACTTCGTTCCGTTCTGAATGACATAAAAAAAAGAGCTGCCCCAAAAGGAGCAACTCTCTTCTATCGTAGAAATTAAAATTCCAATGATTAGTTGAACCAACGAACGTAGCAGAAGTCCTGACGGTGTGGGAGGTCAACGTTTTCTGGGAACATACGGTAGCAAACCTTGAAGCTACCAGCGTTAGACAAACAGAACTTCACGTTGTAAGTGTAAAGATTGCCTTCGCGCTTCACAACTTCCATCGGTTCTACAGAGTAGATACGTTCCTTGCCTTCAGCATCAGTGTACAAAGTAACCACTTCGATACCGATTGCATTGTCCAAGCCCTTCTGGTCTACCACGTGAGTGATAGAATATTCCTTACCACTTTCGATGTTACCGTTGATGATGTCATCACTCTTTTCAGATGAAACGATTTCAATAGCATCCCACTTTTCAGCTACTTGTTCCTTCCAAGCTGCGATTTCCTTCGCCTTAGCGTAGTTATCAGCAACGAGTTCTGCATGACGCTTAGCTTCCTTGCAGTAGAACTTAGTGAAGTAGTCATCCAACTGACGCTTCATAGTGTAGTGAGGAGCGATCTGAGCGATAGAGTTCTTGATAGTCTTCACCCAACCTTCAGAGTAACCCTTCACGTTACGAGCGTAGTACAATGGGAGGATTTCGTTTTCAAGCATACCGTAGATAGTAGCAGCATCCAATTGGTCTTGGTGCGGCTGATACTGGAATGTACGCTTTTCTGTCAATGCCCAACCAGCACCCGGACGGTAGCCTTCCAACCACCAACCATCAAGTACAGAGAAGTTGATAACACCGTTCATCAAAGCCTTTTCACCAGATGTACCTGATGCTTCCAATGGACGAGTCGGAGTGTTCATCCAGATATCAACACCTGATACCAAACGACGAGCCAACTTCATATCGTAGTTTTCCAAGAAGATGATCTTGCCCAAGAATTCCGGACGACGAGAGATTTCTACAATCTTCTTGATCAAGCCCTGACCTGCACCATCGTGTGGGTGAGCCTTACCAGCGAACAAGAATTGTACCGGATAGTTAGGATTGTTAACGATCTTAGCCAAACGATCCAAGTCAGTGAACAACAAGTGTGCACGCTTGTAAGTAGCGAAACGACGAGCGAAACCGATCAACAATGCGTTCGGGTTGATCTTGTCGAGCAATGAAACGATACGAGAAGGATCACCCTGGTTCTTCAACCATGTCTTGCTGAATTCCTTGCGGATGTATTCAATCAACTTGTGCTTCAAAGCCAAGCGAGTGTTCCATACTTCTTCGTCAGATACATTGTAGATTTCTTCCCAAATCTTCTGGTTAGACTGGTCACCCATGAAGCTCTTGTCGAAGTGCTTGTTGTAAACACCCTTCCATTCGCTAGCTGCCCAAGTTGGGAAGTGTACACCGTTAGTTACATAACCTACGTGGCTTTCTTCTGGGTAGTAACCCTTCCAGATACCAGAGAACATGTCCTTAGACACTTCACCGTGCAACCAGCTCACACCGTTAACTTCCTGACAAGTGTTGCAAGCGAAAGTAGACATACAGAAACGTTCGCCAGAATCACCCGGGTTGATACGACCCATATCCATCAATTCGTTCCAAGAGATGCCCATACGTTGTGGATAACCACCCATGTACTTGCCGAACAAACCTTCGTCGAAGTAGTCGTGACCAGCTGGAACCGGAGTGTGAACAGTGTACAAAGAAGAAGAACGAACAACTTCCATTGCTTCGTTGAATGACAAACCGCTTTCAACGTAGTCGCACAAACGCTGTACGTTGCACAATGCAGCGTGACCTTCGTTACAGTGGTAGATATCCTTCTTGATACCGAGCTTCTTCAACATCAACATACCACCGATACCCAAGAGGATTTCTTGCTTCAAGCGGTTTTCCCAGTCGCCACCATAAAGCTGGTGAGTGATAGGACGGTCGAATTCACTGTTCATTTCATTATCTGTATCGAGCAAATACAAAGGCACGCGACCTACGTTTACTCTCCATACATATGCGTGTACATAATAGTTCAAATACGGAACATCGATTACCATTGGCTGACCGTTTTCATCCATTACGCGGTCAATTGGCAAGCTACCGAAGTTCTGTGCATCGTAGTTAGCAATCTGCTGGCCATCCATAGCGAGGCTCTGTGCGAAATAACCGTAACGATACAAGAAACCAACACCACACATATCAACGTTGCTGTCTGATGCTTCCTTCATGTAGTCACCGGCCAAGATACCCAAACCACCAGAGTAGATTTTCAAAACATGTGTCAAACCATATTCCATACAGAAATAAGCTACCGACGGACGGTTAGCATCTGGCTTCACATCCATGTATGCGCGGAACTTAGCGTATACATCGTTCATGCGCTTAAGAATAGTCTTGTCTGCAGCCAAAGCTTCCAGCTTTTCATAGCTCAAGCGTTCCAACAGAACAACCGGATTCTGTCCAGCTTCCTTCCACAATGCCGGATCAAGATCCTTAAACAAGTCAGTCGCTTCGTTGTTCCAAGCCCACCAGATGTTACGAGCCATCTCTTCCAACTTCTTCAATTCTGCCGGAATACGTGATTTCACGGTTACATCCTTCCAAGCAGGAACATTTGCATTACTAATTTTGATTTTCATGTCTCTAAATTATAATTAATAATTGATTCTTATCTATTTAAAAGTCTCTTTTGAGCATTACGGAGCGCCACATCGTAGGCTTCGTAATAATACTTGATAAAGTGCTTCCACAATGCCTTTTCTGCAATGTCGGCTGCATTCTTACGGATTTTCTTGATTTCAGAATCCTTCAAAGCGGAGAATTCAGAAACTGTATCCTTGATAGCATCTGCCACTTCCGAATAATTGTAGTCTGAACGGTGAATAACTTTTACACCATCTTTCAATTCCGCATAACCGCCCTTCAATGAATTTACCCATAATCCGAAGCCAGCCAAGTCGGTAGTAATTGCCGGTACGTGGAATGCTACACTTTCCAACGGAGTATAGCCCCATGGCTCGTAGTACGAAGGATAAACAGTCAAGTCATTACCCAATACCAAGTCGTAGTAAGTGATGTCCATGATACCGTCATTACCGTCCATATAGCAAGGAATAAAAATTACTTTTACCTTTGAATCCTTGGCATTGGACATGCCCATATATTTCAACATATCGAGTACTTGGTCATGACTCATATTGTGCAACCAGTGAGTAATGAACGGACAATCCAATGGAGTATCGAATTGCTTCTTGGTCTGTAAACGTTCCAACAAGTCCTGACGAGGTTCGCCTACCCAACTTGGGACCTTGATGAATGCAAGCACTTCCTTCTTCAAGTTCTTGTCGCGAGTCAAACGGTTCAAAGCTTCCAAGTATACGTTGATACCCTTGTTTTTGAATTCGTAACGACCGCTAGTGCCGATAATCAAAGTATCATCACCCAATGAAGTACCGAGCAACTTGTTCGCCAAATTCAACAAAGCTGCACGAGCTTTCTTACGCTTCGGAGCGAAGGCACGTCCCTGTGGAACAAAGTCGTCTTCGAAACCGTTCATCAAAACAACGTCTGCCGGCTTATCCAACAATTCCTTACATTCGTTATTGGTAATTTCACTTACGGTAGTGAAGCAGTCAACATGGTGCGCAGTTTGCTTTTCAATGGAATGCTTAGCTTCCATGTTCAATTCTTGTGCCATTTGGTCACCGTTGTAAGCAAAAAGGTAATCGTAAAGAGGCTTGTTGTTACCAGCGATTGAGCGACCGATTGATGTAGCGTGAGTTGTAAATATTGTTGCTATTTGTGGAACCGCTTTCTGCACGTACAAGGCACCTAGGCCGGTCATCCACTCATGAGCTTGGTAAATTACTTTATCAGTTTCAGTCAGGTTAAATCGGTAAAAACTTTCTACAACTTTACCTGCTGCATAGGAGAACATCGATGCTTCATCATAATCGCCATATGCATGAAGCGAATCTACGCGGAAATCTTCCCACATCTTGCCATAAATGGCATCCTTTTCTGCAAAGAAAGGGAAAAAATCAACCAAGAATACAATAGGTTCTCCAGGAATATTCCAACGGCCAACACGAATCTTCAAGCCGTCGTTCTTCAACGCATGTTCTTTCCATGCGACACACAAATTATCACTCTCGATAAACAAAGGATTTTCCTTTCCTACCCAAAAATCCGGGCCAATAAAGAAAAGCTTATCCTTGTATACGTCATGCAAAGTCTTTGCCCGAGTGGACAAGACCGTATATATACCCCCTACCTTGTTGCATACTTCCCAACTGGATTCGAAGATATAATCTGGGGTTAACAATTCTTTCGCCATGAATTTAATACCTAATTCTTATTTCGAGTGCAAAGGTACACAAATTCAGTGACATAATAAAGTTTTTCAAGGCTTTATTGCAAAGAAATTTGTAAAACTTTCCGTGTTTTTACATCTTCTATCTTTATGTTACTTACATATTGCTAATTATAGAAATTTGATAGAAAATAAATATTATTACAAGAATTTGGAAAGCATCTAAAAGGAGTTCGTTTGAAAGGTACATAAAAAAAGAGTGTCATTCAAGCCCGAATGACACTCTATACTGAATGATTGCTGATTATTAAATCAAGAATGTTGCAACCAAAGCAAGGATTGCGTAGAATTCAGGAAGCGCAGCATAAATCATGGTGTTAGTTTGAACATCATGACCTTGTGCCATACCAGCAATACCGTTAGCACAAAGCTGGCCCTGACGAATAGCTGAGATCAAGAATACCAAGCCTACACAAAGACCCATACCGAACATCTGCAAACCATTGGCTGCACTTACTGTTTCAGCAGTCATGAAAGCCACGAAACCATAAAGACCCTGTGAAGCAGGCATCGCTGACAAAATCATGTAACCTGCAGATTTAGAAGGATCCTTCTTCAAAGCACCTTCAGCTGCATTACCTGCAATTGTTGTACCATAGCAGCTACCAATACCTGCAAGGGCGAGCATCAAGCCCAAGCCCAAATAACCTAATAAAAGATTCAAATCCATAATGTTATAATTTTTTAGTTTGTTATTAATTCAATTTGTTTATTTATCATTTTTCTTGGATGAGAAAGGCTTGTATTCCACGCCCTTGCCATCGTAACCGGAATTCTTGAAGTATTCCACAAATGTCAGACGGATAGAGTGTACATAACCACTCAAGCATGAGAGGGCTATGTTCAAACCATGGCCTGCTACAAATATCAAGCCAAAACAGATCCAGCCAGGAATGCCAAACAAGAAGTCGCCCATCGAATCACGAAGCTGCATACCGAGCGTATTGAATACGCCACCCAGCATACCGCCTGCCAAACCGAGCGCATACAGACGAAGGTAAGACAACAAGTCCCCCATCAAGCCTGTAGCCATGTTGTATGTATCCCAAAGACCAGCACCAATGTTGGCAAAGACATTGCGACGGATATTATTCAACAGATAAATGCCGATAGCTGCTACCCCACCGATGCCGATGAAGGCCATCTTCGACACTTCCATATCGATAACACCTAAATAATTCAACGTAGCAACAACGACCGAGCCACCGACCAACAACCACCATCCCCAATCAGAGAGGGCATTCTTGAATCCGTAACGGGCGGTCGAACAAATCGCCTTGACCGTCATGGCAAAACAGATATGGAACATACCCACCAACAAGGCGATAACCATTGTCTTGTCGTATGACGTACCGTCCCACTTACCTGTGATGACGAGTGAATTCATCCACTGCGGCAAATCCAAATCGGTCAATGATGCACCGAAGAAAGTATTGAATACCGCACCCACAATTGTGGTGGCAGCACCCAAAGTAATCAACAAGTTCATCAATCCAGCCATCGACTTGCTCAACTTTTTCTTTAAATAAAGTCCCAGCACAATGAGCAATAGGCCATAACCGGCATCACCCACACACATACCGAAGAAGAGTGCATAGAATGGTGCGAACAATGGAGTCGGGTCGAACTCACCATAGTCCGGCATACCATACATCTTGGTCAGCACTTCGAACAAGCGACTAATCTTACCATTCTTCAACTTGATCGGTGCATTGTCTTCTTTCTCAGCCGGACGGATTTCATAATAAACGCCGCTTTCATCGAGCATCTTCCGTACTTCGGCATCGTTTTCAACAGGCACCCAACCATCCATCATGACGATGGCACCTTCAGCCATGCGTTCACCACCGAGCTGTTCC
Source organism: Bacteroides sp. (assembly GCA_015060705.1). Taxonomy (GTDB): domain Bacteria; phylum Bacteroidota; class Bacteroidia; order Bacteroidales; family Bacteroidaceae; genus Phocaeicola. The sequence continues at coordinate 24,803 of SUXY01000046.1, forward strand.
ACTTCCATCAGGTTAATATCGCTCTCCAATGTGTCAAGCGCCTTTTCCACCACTGGAATGTTGTTCACACAGAACAAATCAAGGTCACCATTGGCCTTCTGAATGGTAGCTTTCAGTTCTTCTTGCTCACGAACCAGTTCCGACAAACGCTGTTTCGGCAAACGTACGGCTTCTGCTTCCAATTCTACCGGCATCTGGTTGACAGTCACAAAGTAACTTTGTCCACCTTTTCGGTTGATAACGGTTGCATTATATTCGTCGGTCCATGTTTCATCGAACGATTTTTCCGGACAGCAATAGAACTGCATCTGCCAGCCATTGGCTTTCAACCTGTCGATGACATTCCAATCGAATTCACCCCACACTTCCATGGCATCAATTTCCTTGTCGAGCACCGGAAGTTGCATATTCAAAGCTTGAATATGTTCTTGTTGGGTTTCGTAGCTATCCACCACTTCTTCGATTGTCAAATCCGATTGCGCTGTTGCTTTTCCATCAAAGGAAGCAGCAGCCAATGTCATGCTTTTCAGTAACGATTGGTAGGCTGTACGTTTCTGCATGAATGCCTGCAAATTAGCATCCATCTCTGCTCCTTCACGTTTCTCGATGTGTACCACACCCAGTTCACGGAGCTTTTCCAAGAACATTTCGTATTCCTTATGATAAATCAGGAACGAAAGTTTATTCATTTTCGAAATCATTCCTCAGCCTCCTTTCTTTTCTCTTGTATGGACTTCAGGATCTTCTGTGAAGACTTGGACAAATTTTCTTCGTCTTCCATGAAGCGTTTGATTTTACGCAACGCATCCTGATATCCAGGTATCTGTACCTTCTCAAAAAGGTTCACTTTCTGAGTGGTCTTTTTACGCGCATGTTCCAATAAGTTCAACTTGGCGAGCATAAATTCTCTTTCAATAGCTGTCTGAGCCAACAACTGGAGCAAGTGGATTCCATCAGAATACCACTTCGGGCTGGCAAACAAACTGAAAGGGCGGGTTTCAAAATCCACGTTTTCCAGAATAGGAACACGTACCCCCGCAATTTTCTTCACACCCAAGTGAACGTCTTTCACTTTCACCAATGATGAGTCGAACTCATTCCAAAGTGCGAACATGGCTTCATAAGCTTGAATTTCTTGTTCAAGCTTGTCTTCCAACCCCGCCGCTTCTTCCTTGCATCGCTTCACTTCCATGCGCAAGGCACTCTCCTTGTTCTTGATGATCGGGAGGGTACGTACACGGACCTTGAGCTGCTTTTCGAGCTGCTGCAACGAGGTCTTGTTATATTGAAATTTAATAGCCATTGTTCTTCAGGTTTTCTTATTTTACCCAGTGTTCGTCCACCAATTCCTTCTTGATGTTTACTTCTTCCGGCTTAAAGTATTTGCTGAACAATCCCCATGTAACATCCAGCATTTCAGTCGTATCCAAGTTTACATCAATAGCCAACAACTGGTTTGCGTAGTCCTTGGCGAAGGCCAAAGTACGTTCGTCGTAGTTGGTCAAGTCGAAACCGTTTTCCATCTTGGTCTTGGCATTGGCAGCATCGGCATACAGACGAACAGCTGCATTCATCACCTGCGGATGGTCCTTACGAGTCTTCTTACCGCTAACCAACTGCTTCAAACGAGACAACGAACGGAATGGGTCAACGATTACCTTACCGATATCACTGTCACGACGGAGGAACAACTGGCCTTCGGTAATGTAACCAGTATTATCAGGTACTGCATGGGTAATGTCACCGCCACTCAACGTAGTCACCGCAATAATGGTGATAGAACCACCTGCCGGGAACTGAACCGCCTTTTCGTAAATCTTTGCCAAGTCTGAATAGAGGGAACCTGGCATAGAGTCCTTCGAAGGAATCTGGTCCATACGGTTGGATACGATGGCCAACGCATCGGCATAGCTGGTCATGTCGGTCAACAATACCAATACCTTCTGATTATGTTCCACTGCAAAATATTCAGCAGCAGTCAATGCCATATCCGGAATCAACAAACGTTCTACCGGAGGATTTTCAGTAGTATTCACGAAACTGATGATACGGTCGAGCGCACCTGCATTCGAGAACACGTTCTTGAAATAAAGGTAGTCGTCGTTGGTCATACCCATACCCCCCAAGATAATCTTGTCGGTTTCAGCACGGAGAGCCACATTCGCCATTACCTGGTTAAACGGTTGGTCAGGGTCAGCAAAGAACGGAATCTTCTGACCAGACACCAAGGTATTGTTCAAGTCGATACCTGCAATACCAGTTGCAATCAATTCAGACGGTTGCTTACGACGAACCGGGTTCACAGAAGGACCACCGATTTCCACATCCTTACCTTCAATGTCCGGGCCACCGTCAATCGGATCACCGAATGCATTGAAGAAACGGCCAGCCAACTGTTCGCTCACCTTCAAGCTAGGAGACTTGCCCAAGAATACTACTTCGGCATTGGTTGGAATACCTTCTGTACCCTGGAATACCTGCAAAGTCACTTCATCGCCCATGATTTTTACCACCTGGGCCAACTTACCATTTACAGTAGCCAGTTCATCATAGCCTACACCTGTCGCCTTCAACGAACAAGTAGCCTTGGTAATCTGACTAATCTTGGTATATATCTTTTGAAAAGCTTTTGTTGCCATTATTCTTTCACTTTTAGCTGTTTACACATTTATTTTACGCTTCTTTCAGCAATCAGTTCCTGCAACTGCTTCACAAAGCCTTCATACTTTTCAGACTTGTACTCAGAGTAGTTCATCTGCTTGCAGATATTGATCATCTTCTTGAAATAATCCATTACATCAAGGAAGGTTTCGAACTCAAATTCAGTATGACAGATGTCGATAACGGTATTCAAGATATCTTCCTGACGTTCCATCGGAGTCACGGCATCGATGTCATCGAATGCATCCTGCTGCAAGATTACGTAGTCAATCAATTCTGATTTCCAGAATGTTACGTGATATTCTACAGGTACACCATCATCACCCAAGATGTTGATCTGTTCGGCAATTTCCTTACCTCTCAACAAACGGGTCTTGATTTCATTCACCTTACCGATCCATTCTCCATTGATACGCTGAGCAATGTAGTTTTCGAATTCAGGATATTCCAAATATTTAGAATACGAGTCAATCGGGTTCACCGCCGGATAACGTTTCTTATCGGCACGTTCCTGTTCCAATGCATAGAAACAACGGGCTACCTTCTTGGTATTTTCTGTTACCGGTTCCTTCAAGTTACCACCGGCCGGAGATACAGTACCGATGAAAGTAATGGAACCTGCTTGACCGTTGTTCAAGTATACATAACCTGCACGACCGTAGAAATTGGAAATAATTGCCGAGATATCCATCGGGAACGCATCAGGACCAGGCAATTCTTCCATACGGTTAGACATTTCACGCAATGCCTGTGCCCAACGGGAAGTAGAGTCGGCCATCAACAATACTCTCAA
>SUXY01000047.1 GCA_015060705.1 Bacteroides sp.
GAATATACCCGACGGGTGATGAATGAAGTGAAAGACAACTTCTTCGGAGGCTCCGGCTCGTCCTTGCTGAAATTCTTCGTTCGCGAGGAAAGGCTGACGGAAGAGGAGATAGAAGAACTGATACGAATGGTAAAAGAAGGAAGGAACCACGCCTGTTAAATATTGTAAAATAGGGGGGGATAATTCAATACAAACATTTATCTTTGGGACCAATTAATCATAACTATAGATGAAAAATGAAAACAAGAACATTCATTTCAGCCATTACGCTAACAGTCGCACTGGTAGCTTGCGAAAATCCATCCGAAAAGACAGAACTGATAACCATTGATGTGGAGAAGAGTTACCCTGAAAAAGAGCTGACACTACAGGACTTTGTAGATGTGGAATACGTTCCCCTTGAAACCAACGATGAATTTATCAACAAAGGTTGGGTGAAAGCCGTAGGGAAGAACCTTCTCGCTATTGTGAACGGAGGAGGCGATGGTGATATTTTTCTCTATGACCGCATTACTGGTAAAGGCATCCGTAAAATCAACCGTAAAGGACAAGGTGGAGAAGAATATACCCAAATCACACAGATGGTTCTGGACGAAGAAGAAAACGAAATGTTCATTGTGGACTATCCAAGACAGAAAATCATGGTGTACAATCTGGAAGGAAAATATCTGAGGAATTTCAGCTTTGACGAAAACAGTTATTACACATTTGTCTATGCTTATGATAAGAAACATTTGATTGTTTACAAAGATTATTATGCCCAACCTGAGAAATCTTGTCATGCCCTCATCAGCAAGCAGGACGGAAAGACTGTCCGAGAAATCTGCCTTCCATATAAGGAACTGGAAAGCATCCGATATACGGGAATGCACGAAAAGTATGGTGAAATAGTAGCCGTTCCGGCACACTATCTGACTGTTCCTGCCAACAGAGAATGGTATTTGGCATCCGTATCTTCGGACACCATTTATCGTCATCTTCCCGACGGGAGTGAACAACCTTATATGGTTCGTACTCCTTCCATCCATAGCATGGATCCGGAAGTATTCCTTTTTCCGAAAATGATGACGGAACAATATGATTTTTTAATCTGCATCACAAAAAAAATGAAAGAGAACTTTAGTTTTCCAAGTTATGATTTAATATATGACAAGTTGGAGAAGTCAATCCATACATGCATCATTCGAAATGCAGATTTTGAAGGAAACAATGTAGCGTTATGGGAAAGTAGCCTAAGTCCGGAGATTGCCAGCTATCGTATTCTCTATGCCCACGAATTGGTGAAAGCCTATGAAAATGATAAATTGAAAGGACGTTTGAAGGAAATCGCTTCAACATTGGATGAAGAAGACAATGGGGTGGTTATGCTGTTGAAGCAGAAAGGAAATGGACAAAATTAATAGAGGTCTTCATTTGTCTATTCTAAATGCAAAGAAGGCGGAAGTAAACAATCTCATTCTTTTTAAAGTTTTCGCCAAATAATTCTTAAACGAAATAATCTTTGTTTAATTCAAAAATAATTAATATGAAACTGAAAAATACAATAGGGTCTCTCGTTCTCTTTATGGGATTAGTCGGTTGTATAGAGAAAGAACAATCAGCAGATAGTTTAATCACGGTTGATGTGAGTGTCAGTTATCCGAAAAAGGAGTTGGTGCTGCAAGATTTTATGGATGTGGAATACATTCCGTTAGAAACGACTGATGAATTTCTTACTCAGGGATTGGTTTTGGATGTAGGCAAAACATACTTGTTGGTGAAAAATCGGAACAATGATGGAGACATCTTTTTGTTTGACAGAAAGACAGGCAAAGGAATAAGAAAGTTCAATTATAAAGGAAACGGACCGCAAGATTATGTGAGAATAAACAGCCTCATACTTGACGAAGCCAATGATGAGATATTTGTAAGTTCACCGGGCAATAAACTATTGGTATATGACCTTTATGGTGGGTTCAAGCGTTGTCTTGTCCTCGAAAATGCGACATCATCAGTTCTTAATTTTGACCAAACCAACTTGATTGGTTATGATATGTCTGAATATTATAACAAAGGAAAAGAAAGAACAAAGGATTATCATTTTCTTATCTCAAAGAAAGATGGAAGTGTAACCCAAAGAATTCATCTTCCTTTCAAGACAATTGTCACTCCTATTGTGGCTGATGGAGAGATGTTCGTATCCGGTTTCTTGGAGTCGATACGATGCAGTAACAACAAATGGACACTGATGGATACTTCGGTGGACACATTGTATCACTATGAAAAAGACGGGAACTTAAAACCGGCAATAATAAGAAAGCCGTCCGTTAATGAAATGAAGCCGGAAATCTTTTTATCCGTAGGTATTTCTACCGACCGTTATCATTTTATGCAAACCACTATAAATAGTTTTGACTTTGAGAAAGGACGAGGATTTAAGACCGGTGAACTAATGTATGATGCAAAGGATAAGGCTATCTATGAAGGAATTGTGTATAATGGTGACTTTATAGAGAAAAAGTTCGTGGCTATGACCGCAAGACCTGTGAACAACGAAATTGAAGGTATTGAAAGTATGGATGCTTTCCGCCTTATCGAAGCATATGAAAAGGGTAAATTGAAAGATGGCGTACTGAAAGACATTGCTTCAAAGTTGGGCGAAGAAGATAATCCTGTCATTATGCTTGTGAAGCAGAGAAAATAATTTTAGATGGCCATTACGATGGCATCCTTAATAGTGTTGAAATACCGTTCAAGACTTTAAGTCCAGAACGGTATTTCTCTATGCGCAAGCCGCTGTTTCTTTAGAACTTTTCTTGAAGAAAATGATATGGCAATGAGAATGAAGATTGATATTATACAAAAACGTTGAAAACACCAAAGTCGGAATTCTAAAGATAACATTCCTATTATGGGGGGGCTTCAATATGGTGAAAAGGTAGTTTGCAAAGTAGTAGCGAATTTCCAGTAAATTTGATACAAAAATAAGAATTTCCAATCAAACAACCTCATTCTTTTCAGAGTTTTCAGCACGCCCTTAGAAGCAATTCTGTTTATAAATGTTCAATTACTAAAAATGAAAGTTAAACTTTCGCCCATTTATGAAAATGGAAAACTAAACACTTAGATTTCCCGAAGTTTTGCTTTAGTTTTGTGTATGTAAACAAGAGAATGAAGAATATGAAACCACCCAAGACCTATACACTGACCAAGGCCGAAATCCAAATCATGAACATCCTTTGGGAAATGCCCGAAGGAGGATGTGTTCACGACATCATCGGGCATTACGAAGAACCGAAACCGGCTTATACCACCATTGCGACCTTCATGAAAATCCTGCTCAACAAAAAGTTTGTGGGCTATCGGAAACAGACGGGAAAGACACATATCTATTATCCCTTGATGACGAAGGAGGAATATACCCGACGGGTGATGAATGAAGTAAAAGACAACTTCTTCGGAGGCTCCGGCTCGTCCTTGTTGAAATTCTTCGTCCGCGAGGAAAAGCTGACGGAAGAGGAGATAGAAGAACTGATACAAATGGTCAAACTTGCCAACGAATAGAATGATGGAAGCATACCTTATTTACATAGTCCAATCCGCCCTTTGCTTGACAATGCTGTACTTGCCCTTCCGTCTTTGGTTGCGGAAAGAAACCTTTTTCCGCATCAATCGGCTGGGACTGTTGGGGATAACGGTGTTGGCATTCTTGTTGCCATTGTTGAGCTTTCCTTGGTTGGTAAAAGAGACATATGTCAGTTTACCCGAAGTGACAATCGTTGGATATGCAAGCGATATGAAGGAAGCGGCTCATCCTTCCATAAATTGGTCGTTCATTATGATGGGTATCTATATCTTGGGATGTGTTTATTTTCTGGCACATAACCTCAGGGAATGGATTCGGGTTGATCGTTTCATTCGTCAAGGTTGTTTGTGGACAAGCCATGAAAACGGTATCCATATCCATTGCCACGCTTGTTCAATGCCCCCTTTCAGCTGGCTGAACCACATCGTTATCTCCGAAAAGGATTATCAGGAGAGCGGACGTGTCATATTGTTGCACGAAACTGCCCACATCCGTTGTCGTCATTCATGGGACATGATTGGACTTTCTATAATAGAAGTCCTTCAATGGTTCAATCCGGTTATATGGATGATCACCAAAGATATGCAGGATATACACGAATACGAGGCAGACCGATGGGTGCTAAGCCAAGGGGAGAATTCGGTGGCTTATCAAATGTTATTGATTGACAGAGGAGCAGATTCGTCTTCTTTCGGACTGACCAACCACTTCAGCAGGAGTCTGATAAAGAAACGGATTCAAATGATTAACCAATCTCCTTCCCGATTATGGTCAAGGGTAAAGCTCCTTTATCTAATTCCAGTAGCGGTCGGATTTATATGGATAAGTTCTCCAACTTGTATTGCCATTGAAGATAGAGACAAGGAAACATCTTCTGAAATTTTAAAATTTATTGGTCGTCGAATGAAATACCCGACCGAAGCCATAACACAAGGCATAGAGGGAAAAGTGACTTTGGAAATGATTCTCGACGAAAAAGGCAACCGGATATCGAAAGTAAAGGAAGGCGTAGCCCCTTTGTTGGACGAAGAAACCTTACGGGTATTGCAGGAAATGCCACAATGGGAAACACACTCAGACGGAAATTTCCATTACATGATTCCTATTCATTTCATTATAGAACAACCCTTATAGGACGTATAGAGAATTAAAGAAATAACAGATATGAGAACAAGACATTTGATGACAGCTGCTATCATTGCAGGAATGATGACAGCTTGCGAAACCAAGCAACCCGCAGAGACATGTATTCACATCGATTTGACTAGCATCATAGATACCGATGCGAAAGAAATCCCCTTGAACGAATGGGCAAAGAATGTCCGTTACGTTCCTCTCGAAACGAACGACAACATCCTTATCAAGTACATCAGCGTGGTATATGAAAAGGATGGAAAGTTTTTGGTTTCGCATGGGAATGACCATGTTTCGATATTCGATAAAGAAGGAAAATATCTGCATGACATCGGTTCGAAAGGAGAGGGACCCACCAATTTCATCAGTGTCTATGACGTGACGTTACACAATGACTTGATATACATACACGAAACTGCCAACCGCATCAAGGCATTCGATTGGGAAGGCAATTTCGTGAAGAAACTGGAGCTTCCGGCAAGAGCAAACGGATTGATAACCATAGATGGAAAAGAGGAAATGTTGGCATACGTTCCCAATCTGGCAGGTGACGAGCCTCTTCGCTTTTATAGAATGAACGGAGAAAAGGTCATAGATAGCATTGCCAATCCTTTTGTTTATCCGAAAGCCGCTTTCTCACAAATGTTCTATCCTGAGTTTCAACCGACTACCGGTCATTTGAAAGCATTCCTTGAACTGCATAGCGATACGTTGTATCGAGTGACCGACGATTGGGAAATCCGTCCTTACCTTTCCATCGGCATCGGAAAATACCAACCGACCAGAGATGAACGTTACAAGGTAGTCTTGGCAGACATCCGCAAGAATCCGATGAACGGAAAGCTGCCCATCATCGTAACGGGTGAAGTAAGCAATCGTATTTATATGCATAGTAAATATGTCAAAAAGGACGAAACCTTCTGTTACGACAAGCATACACAGGAAGCCAGCAAATTGTTATTGACCTATCCGGAAAACACACTGGACATTCCGGAAGATGCTGCTTTCAAACCCAAAGCCATCCTAAGCGACAAATACTTGGTGGATTGGGAACAGCCCGACAATGACGAGAATCCGATTCTGGTGATTGTGGAACCGTAATGCTTTAAATAGGGCGAAGAACCTCTTTCCGTCTTGTCAGAAAACCATTTTTGTCTGCATCTATTCCTAAATCATCAGCGTTGATTCGCCGTTCAACAGCGACGAACGGTAAAACAACATCGTTGAACGACGAAACCAAGCTGATGATTTGGAAATGGATGCTTTTCTTTGTATCTTTGTAAGCAGTAGCAAACAAGTATTTATCTAACAAACTTCACATTTATGGCGAAATACATCAAACAGGAAATGACAGACCTCAGCGGAAAGGGCGAGGAAAAGGTTTATTACCGACTTCAGAGCGAACGAAACATCGATTTCGAAGAATTGGCGGAGCATGTGGGTCGACATAACGGCATGATGAGCCGAGGACTGATAGTGAATGTAATGGAGCACGTGGTAGATGTTATGGCGAAGCTTCTCGGCGAAGGTCATTCGGTCACCATCGACGGGCTAGGTACCTTCAAGGCTTCAATCGGCTTGGAGAAGGACAAGGAGATGGATACTTTCGATGGCGATGAAAGCAAACGAAATGCCCGAAGCCTCCGACTGACGGGCATCAACTATCGGGCAGACAAGGTGCTCATCCGGGAAGCCAACCGTCATTGCAAGTTGGAGCGAGCCGGCGAAGCCCGTCTGCATCATTCGCCATACTCCAAGGAGGAACGGTTGAAGTTGGCCTTGCAATACTTGGAAGAACATGGTACAATGCGTGTGGTGGAATACATGGAACTGACAGGCTTATCCCGTACCAAGGCGGCGATGGAGTTGAAAGAGTTTCGTCAGGACCTTTCATCGGGCATCACGTTCATCGGGCGGGGGAGCGCCAAGGTGTATGTGAAGGCTTCGGAGGAGAAGAAAGAGAAATGATGTTTGTATATCCCAAAGAATTTATGTAAGTTTGCAATATATTTATCCACTAACCAAGCAGGACGATTATGAAATACCCTATCGGCATACAGGATTTTGAAAGCATCATCAACGGAAGCTATGTATATGTAGATAAGACCGCCCTTGTGCATCAGCTGGTTACGGAAGGAAAGATTTACTTCCTCAGCCGTCCGCGCCGATTCGGGAAGAGCCTGTTGGTTTCTACGCTTGAAGCCTATTTCCTAGGAAGAAAGGATTTGTTTAAGGGATTGGCTATCGACGAATTGGAAACAGAGTGGGTAGAACATCCGGTGTTCCATATCTCGTTTGGAGGAGAAAACTTCATAGAGTCAGGTGCGTTGGAAAGTAAGATAGATACCAACTTGAGCAAATGGGAAGAGCTTTACGGAAAAGCGCCCGTTGCAACAACCTTCGGAGGACGTTTTCTTCATACCTTGCAAGCCGCCCATCAAAAGACCGGAAAGCGGGCCGTTGTTCTCATCGACGAATACGACAAACCCCTTCTGGATGTGCTTGATACCGGATATAGTACAACCGTTGATGGAAAAGAACGTTTGTTGGAGGAACATCATCGGAATATCCTGAAAGGTCTTTATTCTGTGTTCAAGGAAGCCGATGCCGATTTACAATTCGTTCTTCTTACGGGAGTCACCAAGTTTTCGCAAGTCAGTGTATTCAGCGGTTTCAACCAACCGGCCGACATCAGTATGGATCCTCGTTATGAGGCACTTTGCGGTATTACAGAAGAAGAACTGTACAGCTACTTTGAGAAGTCCATAGCCGAAATGGCTGAAACATACGCATACAGCATCGAAGAAATGAAACACGAATTGAAACGTCAGTATGACGGTTATCACTTCGGTCCCAAACTGATAGACATCTACAATCCGTTCAGTCTGCTGAATGCTTTTGCTTCAAAAATAATGCAGGATTATTGGTTCCGCAGTGGAACACCGACATACCTTATCCGCTTACTGAACCATACTCAGGAAAATTTGAACGAATTGACCGGTAGGTATTATACACCGGGGCAGTTCATTGACTATAAAGCGGATGTGGAGAAGCCATTACCGATGATTTTTCAGAGCGGATATCTCACTATTAAGGACTGCAACCTTCGCCGGAATACCTATTTACTGGATTTTCCCAACAATGAAGTGAAGAATGGTTTCGTCACAATGGTAGCTTCCGACTATCTGAAAAGCAGAACGGACAGCGGTAGTTGGACACTTGATGTGATAGATGCTCTTGAAGCCGGCAATCTCGAACAATTCCGCAAGCTGCTTACATCCTTCCTCGCAGACATTCCTTACTCCATGCGTCGCAAGGAGACGGAGAGGGAGCGTGAACGCTATTTCCATTACACGTTCTATCTGCTGATGCGGATGGTGAGCTGCTACACCGTCTATACCGAGAAGCAGCAGAGCGAAGGACGGGTGGACTGTATCGTCGAGACTCCTGACTATATCTACATCTTCGAATTCAAGCTGGACGGAACTGCCGACGAAGCTTTGCAACAAATCGAAGACAAGGGTTATGCACGCCCTTACGAAGCGGACACTCGCAAGCTCTTCAAGATCGGTACGGTGTTCTCTTCCGAAACAGGGACTATCAGTGAGTTCAAGATAAAAGAATAATCGAAAGGAACTTCATCAAGATTGAATTCGCCTGAAACCACGCTGAAGGCAAAATGAAGGCAAAATGCCCCTGCCTTCAGCATAATTGTCTGTCTCTCAAACAGTCTGAAGGCTGAAGGCAGAAAACTAAGATCAAATTCTACTTTATTATATTGCCATCCGATAAGCAAAAATAACACGCACTAAAAGTTTTTTAATAAATTTTAGTTGCCCTACTTAATTAATAGCCGTACCTTTACGGGCTAATTAAAAAAGCCCCCGGAAGGTACGGCTATTCGTCTGAATATAAGAATAACTAAAATATATAAAACTATGGCAGAAGCTATTGATATTCGTGCTTTGAACGAAAAAATCGAAAGACAAAGTGCGTTCGTAACTAACTTGATGGCCGGTATGGACCAGACCATCGTAGGTCAGAAACATTTGATTGAATCGTTGTTGATTGGCTTGTTGTCCGACGGACACATCCTCCTCGAAGGTGTGCCGGGTTTGGCAAAAACACTTGCTATCAAGACATTGGCATCACTTATCGATGCAAAATATAGCCGTATCCAGTTTACTCCGGACTTGCTCCCTGCCGACGTCATCGGTACCATGATTTATAGCCAGAAGGACGAGCAATTCATCGCTAAGCGTGGTCCTATTTTCGCCAACTTCGTATTGGCGGACGAAATCAACCGTGCCCCGGCCAAGGTACAGAGTGCCTTGCTCGAAGCGATGCAGGAACGTCAGGTAACATTGAGCAAGGAAACATTCGAACTTCCGAAGCCTTTCCTTGTAATGGCTACCCAGAACCCGATTGAACAGGAAGGTACTTATCCGCTTCCGGAAGCGCAGGTAGACCGTTTCATGTTGAAGGTTATCATCGACTATCCGAAGTTGGAAGAAGAAAAGAAGATTATCCGTCAGAATATCAGCGGCGAAGTGATTGAAGTGCGCCCAATTTTGAAGGCAGAAGAAATCATGGAAGCCCGCAAGGTGGTTCGTCAGGTGTACTTGGACGAAAAGATTGAACAATACATTGCCGACATCGTATTTGCTACCCGTTATCCGGAAAAGTACGGTTTGAAGGATTTGAAGGACATGATTGGTTTCGGTGGTTCTCCACGTGCTTCCATCAACTTGGCTTTGGCCGCTCGTAGCTATGCGTTCATCAAGCGCCGTGGTTATGTGATTCCGGAAGACGTACGTGCCGTGGCTCATGACGTGCTCCGTCACCGTATCGGCTTGACTTACGAAGCAGAAGCCATGAACATGACTTCGGACGAAATCGTAAGCAAGATTTTGAATAGTGTAGAAGTGCCTTAATCCGTTGATTCCTAAGTATGGAAACAAGTGATATATTGAAACGGGTTCGCCAGATTGAAATCAAGACACGCGGACTTTCGAACAACATCTTTGCCGGCCAATACCATTCGGCCTTCAAGGGCAAGGGGATGTCGTTCTCGGAAGTGCGTGAGTATCAGTATGGCGACGACGTGCGAGACATCGATTGGAACGTGACCGCCCGCTACCACAAACCCTACGTGAAGGTGTTTGAAGAAGAACGCGAGCTGACGGTGATGCTCCTCATCGACGTGTCGAACAGCTTGGATTTCGGTACGGTAAAGCAGATGAAGAAGGACATGGTGACGGAAATTGCCGCTACATTGGCATTCTCCGCCATCCAGAACAACGATAAGATTGGGGTGATTTTCTTTTCGGATAGAATCGAAAAGTTCATTCCGCCGAAGAAGGGACGAAAGCACATCCTCTATATCATCCGTGAATTGCTGGACTTCAAGCCCGAAAGCAAGCGCACGGACATCAAGATGGCGGTGGAATACTTGACCAACGTCATCAAGAAGCGTTGTACTACCTTCATGCTGAGCGACTTTATCGACGAAAACGATTACCGAAACGCACTGACCATTGCCAACCGAAAGCACGACATCGTGGCCATTCAGGTATATGACCGTCGTTTGTCGGAATTGCCGGACGTGGGCTTGATGAAGGTACGCGATGCCGAAACGGGTCATGAACAATGGATTGATACCTCATCGGCCAAGTTGCGTAACGCCCATCATGCCTGGTGGAAGGTACGTCAGGCATCGTTGGCAGAGACCTTCACGAAATGCAATGTCGATTCCGTATCGGTACGTACCGACCAGGATTATGTGAAATCGTTGCTTAACTTATTTGCGAAACGAAGCTAATGAAAATGAAACATATCAGTAAGATCATAGCAATCATCGGCTTGTTGCTGGTGGGTATGCCGAAGGCAAATGCCCAAGTGACCGTAGATGCCAAGATTGACTCCCTCCAATTGCTCATTGGCGAACAAGCCAAAGTGACCTTGGAAGTGAGCTTGGATGCGAACCAGAAATTGCAGATGCCGGTGGTGCTCGATACCTTGGTAAGGGGAGTGGAAGTGCTTGACATCGCCAAGCCGGATACCCAAATGCTGAATGCTGGTAAGCGAATGCTTATCCAACAAGAATATACCATTACTTCCTTCGACTCGGCCTTGTATTACTTGCCACCGTTCGAAGTGTTGGTGAACGACCAGCCTTACCGTTCGAAAGCATTGGCCTTGAAGGTGTACTCCATCCCGGTGGATACCTTGAATCCCGACCAATTCTTCGGACCGAAGACCATCCGTGAAGTGCCTATTACCTGGGAAGATATTTCGACCATCTTCTGGTTGACCTTGCTCATGGTAGCCTTGGGAGGTTTGGGTTACTACCTCTACAAGCGTTTCAAGGACAACAAGCCTATCATCCGTAAGATTAAGGTAGAGCCGAAGTTGCCTCCGCACACCCAAGCATTGCAGGACATCGAACGCATCAAGGGCGACAAGCATCTACGCATGACCGACCCGAAGGGATATTATACCGAACTGACCGATGTACTCCGTACCTACATGGCGGAACGTTTCGGTTTCAACGCCATGGAGATGACTTCTTCGGAAATCATCGACAAGCTCTTGGAAACCAACGACAAGGCATCCATCAGCGAATTGAAGTTCTTGTTCGAAACCGCCGACTTGGTGAAGTTCGCCAAGCATTCGCCGCTCATGAATGAAAACGACATGAACCTGGTCAATGCGGTAGAGTTCATCAACAACACGAAGGTAGAACCCGATCCGAATGCGAAACCGGAACCGACCGAAATTACCATCGAAGAAAAGCGTTCGAAGCAAGGACGTATAGTATTGCTCGGTAGCCTGATTGCCATCGGTATAGCGATTGTAGTCATTCTGTTCTTGGTATCGAAGGGTATTTACAACCTTATTTAAACCGTTAGAAAAATGATTTTTGCAAATATTGAATATCTATTCCTACTGGTCTTGCTTATACCTTATATTATATGGTATGTGATGAAGCGCAAGAAGACGGAGCCTACTTTGCAGGTTTCGACTACGCGGATGTACATGCAAGCACCGAAAAGTTGGAAGATTTACTTGCTTCATGCACCTTTCGTACTCCGCATCGTGGCGATTGTCATGGTGATATTGGTGTTGGCGCGCCCGCAAACGACAGACAATTGGCAAAACACCGAAATCGAAGGGATTGACATCATGCTGGCCGTGGACGTATCAACCTCCATGTTGGCCGAAGACTTGAAACCGAACCGCTTGGAAGCCGCCAAGCAAGTAGCTTCGGAATTCATCAACGGACGTCCGAACGACAACATCGGTTTGACCATCTTTGCCGGTGAAAGCTTTACCCAATGTCCGCTTACCGTAGACCATGGTGTATTGCTCAACCTCTTCCATGGCATCAGTAGTGACATTGCCCAACGTGGATTGATAGAAGACGGTACCGCCATCGGTATGGGTATCGCCAATGCCGTAACCCGCTTGAAGGATAGTAAGGCAAAGTCGAAGGTAATTATCCTCTTGACCGACGGTAGTAACAATCGGGGGGACATCTCACCTTTGATGGCCGCTGAGATTGCCAAGCAATTCGGTATCCGTGTCTATACCATCGGGGTAGGTACCAACGGTACGGCACCTTATCCGATGCAGACATACGCCGGTGTGCAATACGTGAATGTACCTGTCGAAATTGATGAACAGACCTTAACCGAGATTGCCGGAACGACCAACGGTAACTATTTCCGTGCGACCAGCAACGACAAGTTGAAGGAAGTCTATCAAGAAATCGACAAGTTGGAAAAGACAAAGTTGAACGTGAAAGAGTTCAGCAAGCGGGAAGAAGAATTCGAGTTGTTCGCTTGGATTGCTTTCCTCTGCATCTTGCTCGACATCCTCTTGCGTAACACGATTTTGAAGAAAATACCTTAAAAGAAAGAAGTTATGTTTCGATTTGCAAACCCTGACTTTTTATACTTATTCTTCCTGCTTCCGGTTTTGGTAGGGGTGTATTTGTATTACAATCACCGCCGACGCCAGAATATCCGCAAGTATGGAGATCCGGCATTGCTCCAGGAATTGATGCCGACGGTATCAAAATATCGCCCCGACGTGAAATTCTGGTTGACTTTCTCGGCGTTGGCACTCTGCATCTTCATGTTGGCACGTCCGCAATTTGGTTCGAAGATGGAAACCGTGAAGCGTAGTGGGGTAGAAGCCGTGATAGCACTCGACATCTCGAACTCCATGTTGGCGGAAGACGTAACACCTAGCCGTTTGGAAAAGGCCAAGAAGCTGATTTCCCGTTTGGTGGATACGTTCAACAACGACAAGGTGGGGATGATTGTCTTTGCCGGCGAAGCCTTTACACAACTCCCGATTACAAGCGACTATGTATCGGCCAAGATGTTTTTGGAAAGCATCAACCCTAACTTGATTTCTACACAAGGTACCGACATCGGAGCAGCTATCCGTTTGGCCATGAAGAGTTTTACACCGAATGACGGAGTAGGACGTGCCATTGTGGTAATTACCGACGGTGAAAACCACGAAGGAGGCGCATTGGAAGCCGCTAAGGAAGCCGCCGAAAAGAACATGCAAGTATTCATCTTGGGTATCGGTTCACCTGACGGTTCGCCTATCCCGGTGGAAAGAGGAAGCAATGATTTCCGCAAGGACAAGGACGGTAATGTCATCGTGACCCGCTTGAACGAACAAATGTGCCAGGAAATTGCCAAGGCAGGCAATGGCATGTACATCCGTGTGGACAATTCCAATTCTGCCGAAAAGATTTTGAACGAAGAAATCGGCAAGTTGGCCAAGCAAGATGTAGAAAGCCAAGTATTTACTGAATTCGATGAACAATTCCAGGTATTGGCATGGCTCGTGCTCATCCTCTTGGTAGTGGAAATGCTGATATTGGAACGTAAGAACCCGTTATTCAAGAACATCAGACTCTTTAAATAATGATGACTATGACTAAGAAATTCTATATCCTATCATTGCTTTTGGTGGCAAGTGCCGTACAGGTCTTTGCTCAGCAAAAGACGGACAGGGACTATCTACGTAGCGGAAACAAGCTCTACAACGATAGCTTGTTCATCAAGGCGGAAGTGGACTATCGGAAGGCATTGGAAATCAATCCGAAGTCGACCGATGCCATGTTCAACTTGGCCAATGCACTTCTGATGCAACAAAAGGCCAAGGAAGCCATGGAACAATACGAATCGGTATCCAAGATTGAAAAGGACAAGAACAAGTTGGCCCAGATTTATCACAACATGGGTGTCATGCTCCAATCCGCCAAGCAATTGCCGCAATGTATCGAAGCATACAAGGAATCCTTGCGAAACAATCCGAAGGATGACGAGACGCGTTATAACTTGGCGTTGGCTCAGAAGCAATTGAAAGACCAACAACAAAATCAACAGAACCAAGACCAGCAACAACAGCAACAACAAAAGCAAGAAGAAGAAAAGCAGGACCAAAACAAGGACCAGCAAGAACAGGATCAGAAAGACCAGCAACAAAACCAGCAACAACAACAGAACAAGAACGAAATGTCGAAGGAAAATGCTCAGCAGTTGTTGAATGCCGTCATGCAAGACGAAAAGAATGTTCAAGATAAAGTAAAGAAGCAGATACAAATCCAAGGCAAGAAGTTGGAGAAAGACTGGTAATTGCTTAATTTTGCAGACTTTAAATTAAAAAGACAATGATAATGAGGAAAGTTATTCTCTTTTTTATACTGATAAGTACCGTAATAGGAGCATGGGCCGACAATATCACCTTTACCGCCAATGCTCCAGAAGTGGTAGTGAGCGGTGATCAATTCCGCTTGTCGTATACCATCAACTCACAAAAAGTGAGAGATTTCCGTGCACCTAGCATCAAGGAATTCGAGGTACTGATGGGACCTAGCCGTTCTACCCAGAGCAGCACACAAATCATCAATGGCAATGTGACTTCTACCAGTACCATTACCTTTACTTATATCTTGATGGCGGGTAAGGAAGGTACATACACCATTCCGGGTGCAACCATTGTAGCCGACGGAAACAACTACACTTCCAACTCGGTAGAAATCAAGGTACTTCCGCCTGACCAATCAGCGGGAGCGGGTAGTGGAAATTCCAGAAACTCTTCTCGTAATCAAGCCAATAGCGGTAAAATTACGGACAAGGAACTCTTCATGATGGCTACCGCAAGCAAGACCAATGTATACGAACAGGAAGCTATCTTGTTGACTTACAAGGTATATACACAAGTAAATCTTACTGAATTAAGAGGAGATATTCCTGACCTCAAAGGTTTTCATACCCAAGAAGTGGAACTTCCGAACCAAAAGACATGGACATTGGAACATTACAACGGAAGAAACTACAACACTACCATTTGGAGACAATTGGTATTGTTCCCTCAACAAACTGGTAAGATAGAGATTCCATCGGTAACCTTTGGAGGAACCGTTTCACAAATGGTGGCATCGGCCGATCCATTCGATGCATTCTTCAATGGAGGCAACTATGTGAATATCACAAAGAACCTCGTAACACCGAAGCTCACTATCAACGTGAAGGAACTTCCGGCCGGAAAGCCAGCCAACTTCTCAGGTGGTGTAGGGGAGTTCACCCTCAGTTCCACCATCAGTACACAAGAGTTGAAGACAAACGATGCGGTAACCATCAAGCTCGTCATCTCGGGTACCGGTAATATGAAGCTCATCAACACTCCAGAAGTAGGTTTCCCACAAGATTTCGAAATCTATGATCCAAAGGTGGACAATAAGTTTAACTTGACTCGTAATGGCTTGGCAGGTAATAAGGTCATTGAATACCTCGCTATTCCTCGTCATGCCGGTACCTATACCATTCCACCGATTGAGTTCTCGTACTTCGACTTGAAGAGCCAAAGCTACAAGACCTTAAAGACCGATGCCTACACACTCAACGTAGCTAAGGGCGAAGGCAATTCCGATCAAGTAGTGGCTAATTTCACCAGCAAGGAAGATTTGAAGGTATTGGGTCAAGACATCCGTTACATCAAGACCGGAGATACCCGTCTCACTCAGAAAGATGATTATTTCTATGGTTCTACCAGCTATTGGTTGTGGTACATTGTACCATTGGCATTGTTCATTGCCTTCATGGTTATCTATCGCAAGCAAGCCATGGAAAATGCCAACGTAGCCAAGGTACGCACCAAGAAGGCTAACAAGGTTGCTACCAAGCGCATGAAAAATGCCGGTAAGCTCTTGGCTGAAAAGAAAAGTGAAGCCTTCTACGATGAAGTTTTGAAAGCTTTGTGGGGCTATATCAGCGATAAGTTGAGCATCCCATTATCGCAACTCTCGAAAGACAATATCGAAGAAGAATTGCAGAAGCATCAAGTAGCCGATGAACTTATCAAGGAATTCATCAACAACTTAAATGATTGTGAATTTGCACGCTATGCTCCTGGTAATCAAGATGAAAAGATGGACAAGATTTATAGCTCGGCCATCGATGTCATCAGTAAAATGGAAAATAGCATCAAACGTTAAATAAGAGGAGGAGAGAAGTATGATGAAAAATATATGTTCCAGCATCGTATTGCTTTGGGCTTCGGTTTGTTCGTTCGCACAAGCCGATAGCACCCAAGTGGAAAATACTTTGGCACAAGCCTCAACCGTGGTAATAACCAAGGCTCAAGCCGATAGTGCCTACATCAATAATGACTTTGCTAATGCGGTAAATTTGTACGAACACATTCTAGCCAACCAAGGCGAATCGGCTGATATCTATTACAATTTGGGCAATAGCTATTACAAAATGGACAACATTGCCAAAGCCATCGTAAACTATGAAAAGGCATTGGTTTTGAATCCTGGTAATGGCGATATCCGCTTCAATTTGGAATTAGCACAAAGTAAGACCGTAGACAAAGTAACTCCAATGAGCGAAGTATTCCTTGTGACATGGATCAAGAATTTGACCAACACCATGAGTGAAAAGGGATGGGCCAAGATGGGTATCATCACCTTCATCCTGATGCTCCTGATGTTGGCACTCTATTTCTTCAGTAAGAAGATTGCCTTGAAGAAAATAGGATTCATTTCGGCCGTATGCCTCTTGTTAGTATGTATTATAGCCAATGTGTTTGCATCTTCCCAAAAGAACGAAGCACAAAGTCATGGCACCGCTATCATCATGGCTCCGAGCGTTACTGTGAAGAGCACACCAAACGAAGGTGGTACAGACCTCTTTATCCTTCACGAAGGACACAAGGTAAACATCAAGGACAATACCATGCGTGAATGGAAAGAAATCCAATTGGAAGATGGTAACGCCGGATGGGTACCTGCATCGGTCATCGAAATCATTTAATGAAAACATGAACATACAACCAATCATCGACCTTGACCAAGAGTTATTGCTGAAAATCAATGGAAGCGACTCACTCTTTTGGGACGGATTCATGTGGATAGCTACCAATATGCTGACATGGATTCCCTTGGCCGTTGTCTTGTTATATCTCATTTTCAAAAACAACAAGGTAAAAGAAGCTTTGCTGATCATTGGCATGCTGGCCCTAGTCATCACCTTAACTGATCAAATTGCTTCCGGCTTCTGCAAGCCATTCTTCGCCCGTTTCCGCCCAACACAAGATCCGGAACTGATGTATCAAATCGATATTGTGAACGGATATAGGGGAGGGATATATGGTTTTGTGAGTAGCCATGCTGCCAATACGTTCGGCATTGCTATCTTTCTTTCCTTGATTATCCGTAGTTGGTCATTAGGCATCATGCTCTTTTCATGGGCTTGTATCAACGCTTATTCCCGCATGTATTTGGGTGTTCATTATCCTGGTGATATCTTTTGCGGTACCTTAATCGGATTAAGTATTGGAACACTAATCTTCATGTTGTATACCTATGTACGAAAGAAATTCATACATTCACCCAATTATATTTCCAATCAATATACTTCAACGGGATACTTGAATAGTGATATAAGCTTAGTTCATTTTGTATTCCTTCTAACCATTTTCTATATTCTTATAGGAGGTATGATAAAGATTCAAATTTCGTTGTTTTGAGTACTTTTTCAGTTATCATTCCATTAAATGGATAAAAAAGGTAAGAAACTATTGCCCATCTACTTTTTTTATGTTAATTTTATCCCGCGATTAAAAAACGTATAATATAACAACAAATAACACATTTATGAAAACTATTACATTCAACGAACTTCGTAAGATTAAAGATTCACTTCCAGATGGAAGCATGCATAGAATTGCCGATGAATTGGGTATGTCTGTAGAAACCGTACGTAATTTCTTTGGCGGAAGCAATTTTAAGCAAGGTGAAAGTGTTGGTATCCATTTGGAACCAGGTCCTGATGGTGGTTTGGTAATGTTGGACGATACAACTGTATTGGACAAGGCATTGGAAATCCTCAAGGAAACACAACCAGAAGTAGCTACTGAAGGAACTACAGAAGAAGCTTAATAATGAGTATGGGTGGGTGTATATATCGATATACATCCACTCTTTTTTTATTAAAGAAAATTCAATTAAACATAATACTGATTATACAACAAATGTAAATTAAACAATAAATAGGTTATCATGACAATAAATACACCATTATTAAACCTAATCAGGTAATCAGAAATCTTCAGATTACCTGATTACTCCCTTAAGTATATACATAAAAAAAATCCCGGTCCGAAGACCAGGATTCTTTTTTGTATATTGGAGATAATTAATAACCCATTTCCTTTTCCAAAGCTTCGTATTCAGCCTTGTTCAATGTCCAATAGATTCTCAACAACATCTGACCCCAAATTTGTTGATTGTCTGGTTCCAATTCCTTCGCTTTTTCATAGAAAGGCTTAGCCAATTCATAAGCTTCCTTGATCTTAGCTTCGTTAGCATTGTACTTAGGATCATCAATATTCAATGAAGAGTTTTCTTCTACAATCTGCTGAGCTGGGAAGAAATAAATGTCACCCTTCTTAGAATAAGCTTCAGCAACCAAGTCACCACCAGCAGCAATTACCTTATCCAATGCAGCGTGAGCAGCTTCATAATCCTTCTTTTCATAAAGCAATACACCCTTTACATACAAGAAATATGGCTTTTCATTAGTAGCAAGCAATTGGTCGATTTGAGCCAAACCTTCATCTACCATACCTCTTTGCAAATAATAATCCATGATGTTACCTACAAAGAAATCTTGTTCAGGGAATCTCTGAGCACCTTCCTTGATAGTTTCCAACCACTTGATTGAGTCACCATTTTCCTTGTTACCGTAAACTTCAGCCATGAACATCAATGCTCTCCAACCTTCAGAAGCATTTTCCTTACCGATGTTACCATATTTGATTACAGAAGCAACATCCTTAGGTTCACGCATACCAGCAGCCATAGCAGCATAATTAGCAAACAAAGTATTCAATGTATCAGCCTTCAAAGCAGCAGCTTGGTCAGCAAACATTGGATGATCTACTACATCAACAAACAAACCGAAGTACTTCTGTGCACCTTCGTAATCATTTGCGTTAAATGCTTCAACACCACCATTTGACAAGTTTGTACGAACCTTCAAAAGGTTTTCAGCATTTTTCTTTCTCAACTTTGCTTTCTTAACAGTACCATTAGCAATACCAGCTTGTTCTACATCGTCACACTTCAAATAGTATTCGAACATTTTTACCAAGCTATTGTACATTCTTGGCATATCAGCTTGACCACCAGGAAGATACATCTTCATGTTTTCTTCGTCATAAATAGCCTTCTGCAAATCGCCGGCCAATTGCCATGTATTCGGATCATTAGCAGTTTCAGGATTTGTCAAAGCAGCTTCAAGAACCTTAGCAGCAGCTGCTGGATCCTTCTTCATTGACTTAGCTTCCTTTACAACACTTACCTGTGCCGAAGCTACAACTGCTCCAGCCAATAAAGCTACTGTAAACAATACTTTCTTCATAATTCTGTGGATTTAATTATACAATTAGTTATTATTTTCTTCTACGTTATTACCTTCTTCCAATGGTTCGATAGTCAAGATATCCTCTCCTTCCAACGCTTCTTCCGACTCGTTTTCTTCTACGCTTTCAGATTCCACCTTACATACAGAACCGATTTGGTCATTACGTTTTTCGAGGTTTATAAGACGGACACCTTGAGTTGCACGACCCATGATGCGCACTTCTTCTACCTTCAAACGGATAGTGATACCCGACTTATTGATAATCATCAAGTCGTTTTCATCGGTTACCATCTTTATGGCCACTAATTTACCGGTTTTTTCTGTAATATTCAAAGTTTTTACACCTTTTCCGCCACGATTTGTGATTCGATAGTCATCAATATCAGAGCGTTTTCCGTAACCTTGTTCAGAAACCACCATAATCGACTCTGTTTCAGGGTCTTTGATACATACCATTCCGATTACTTCATCTTGACCATCTTCGTCGAGTGTAATACCTCGAACACCGGTTGCGGTACGTCCCATACAACGAACGGTACTTTCATGGAAGCGGATGGCACGGCCATTTCGGTTGGCAATGATGATTTCATTATCGCCATTGGTCATGCGAACTTCAATAACACGGTCGTCTTCACGGATAGTAATAGCATTCACACCATTCTGACGAGGACGTGAATATTGTTCGAGCAAGGTCTTCTTGATGATACCGTTCTTGGTACAGAATACCACATAATGATTATTGATAAAGTCGGTATCGTTCAAGTTCTTCACACGCAAATATGCGGTTACTACATCACCCGGTTCGATGTTCAACAAGTTCTGAATAGCACGACCCTTCGAAATCTTTGTTCCTTCCGGAATTTCGTATACCTTCAACCAATAGCACTTACCGCGTTGGGTAAAGAACATCATGGTATTATGCATAGTAGCCGGATAGATATGCTCTACAAAGTCTTCATCACGGGTTTCACTACCCTTCGAACCTACTCCACCTCTATTCTGAGTACGGAATTCGGCCAACGGAGTGCGCTTGATATATCCCAAATGCGAAATTGTGATAACCATCTGATCGTCGGCATAGAAGTCTTCCGGATTGAATTCTTCCGATGCATAAACGATTTCCGAACGACGCGGATCACCATATTTAGCCTTGATTTCAAGAAGTTCGTCCTTGATTACCTTCTTACAAAGTTCGTCATTCACCAAAATTTCTTCGAGGTATGCAATCTGCTTCATCAACTCTTCGTATTCGGCATGGAGCTGATCCTGCATCAAGCCAGTAAGCTGGCGAAGACGCATTTCAACGATTGCACGTGCTTGAATTTCAGAGAGTTCGAAACGAGTCATCAAGTTCTGAATAGCTTCGTTCGGAGTCTTGGCCGCACGGATGATACGTACTACTTCGTCGATGTTGTCAGAAGCAATAATCAAGCCTTCGAGGATGTGCGCACGTTCTTTCGCCTTACGAAGTTCGAACTTGGTACGACGGATCACGACATCGTGACGGTGGTCTACGAAACACTTAATCATATCCTTCAGTGTCAAGCACTTAGGACGTCCACCTACGAGGGCGATATTGTTTACGCTGAACGAGCTCTGAAGCGCGGTCATCTTGAACAACTTGTTCAATACCACACCCGCATTGGCATCGCGCTTGATATCGATAACGATACGCATACCTTCGCGGTCGGATTCATCGTTCACGTAAGAAATACCTTCAATCTTCTTTTCGTTGACCAACGATGCGATGTGCTCGATGAGCTCACGCTTGTTCACGTTGTAAGGGATTTCATTCACGATAATCTTGTCGTGTGTCGGATGCGATTCGATTTCAGTCTTGGCACGCATAATGACACGTCCACGACCAGTTTCGTATGCTTCGCGCACACCACTGATTCCGTAAATATATCCCCCTGTCGGGAAGTCCGGAGCCTTGACGTATTGCATCAAGCCATCGGTATCTATCTCATTATTATCGATATAAGCTACACAAGCATCAATGGATTCGGTCAAGTTGTGTGTCGGCATATTCGTTGCCATACCCACAGCAATACCCGATGCACCATTCACCAAAAGGTTCGGGATACGTGTTGGCATTACGGTCGGTTCCTGGAGTGTATCGTCGAAGTTGTTGGTGAAATCCACAGTTTCCTTGTAAAGATCCTGCATCATGTCTTCGCCCACCTTCTTGAGACGTGCTTCGGTATAACGCATAGCCGCAGCACTATCACCGTCGATAGAACCAAAGTTACCTTGTCCATCTACCAAAGGGTAACGCATTGCCCAGTCCTGAGCCATACGAACCAATGCACCATATACTGAGGAGTCTCCATGTGGGTGATACTTACCTAATACCTCACCTACGATTCTCGCTGATTTCTTATAAGCCTTGTCTGATGTGTTGCCCAGTTCCATCATCCCGTAAAGAATACGGCGGTGAACCGGTTTCAAGCCATCTCGTACATCCGGAAGGGCGCGTGCCACGATTACTGACATAGAGTAGTCGATGTACGACGACTTCATTTCCTCCTCGATGTTGATTTTAATAATTCTGTCTTGCTCTTGCATTTAAAACATTATTAATTTAAACAATCTTTTCCGATTCTTCAAAAATCATGTAAAGATACTACTTTTTATCGACATGAGGAAACAATTGGTCTTAAATATTAATAACTTTAATGGTTTTTTGGGATTACCGTCAAAATCACCCATGCTTTTCCTTTGAATCTAACAAACATAACCCCTCCCATTGTTGTAGTCAATCAATCAATCAGTCAATCAGTCTAAATTTAAAAACTTACAAAATCTATCATTTTAATTTTATTATATAAATATATATAATAAAATTTATAGTATATGTTTTCTATTGATTTTTCGAAAAATCGGACTGATTGACTGATTGATTGATTGAGTTCAGCATCTCCGTATCGTATTTATATGGTGAACGGAAGATATATCGCCTTACACCAGCAAGACGATACATTCGATGCTTGTAAGATGATACATCTTACCACGAACAGTACACAAAGTAACATAAAAATCCAATCCATTTAGATTGTTTAACAACTAAAGGAACCTTCTGGCACGAAATTTGTTGACTAAAATACGGACATCTACGGACAAATACAGACATTGAGCCGAAATTATTCCGTATATTTGCATCGTTAAAACAAAAAGAAAACTGGAGAATAACATGAACAACCAATTTACACCTAGAGTTTCTGACATCATCACATATAGCAAGGAAGAGGCTATCCGCCTCAAGAACAGCTATATAGGACCTGAACATCTGCTTTTGGGTCTCTTGCGCGAAGGTGAAGGAAAGGCGATTGAAGTGCTGTTCAACTTGCAGATAGATTTGAAGCAACTGAAAATCGAGATAGAGAACAAACTGAATGATGTTCAGGACAACGACTTGCCCTTCAATGAAAACATCAACTTCAACGATGTGGCTTCCCGTATCCTGAAGCTTTGCATCCTCGAAGCCAGACAAATGAAGTGCGAAGCAGTAGACTCTGAACACATCTTACTAGCCATTATGAGACAAAAGAACAATAAGGCTTCCCTATTGCTGGAAGAACATGAAGTGACATACGAAAAAATCATGGAGGCATTGACGCTTCAACCGGATGCTCCCCGTGCCGGACTCGGTTTTGACGAGGACGAGGATGAGGAAGATGACCGTGGCATGTTACAACGTCCACAAAATCCTCAGGGACAAGGAGGTAACTCGCAACAAACGCGTACTACCCAACAAAAGAAGACCGCCAATGATACTCCTATCCTAGATAATTTCGGCACCGATTTGACTCGTGCCGCAGAGGAAGGGAAACTCGACCCTGTAGTGGGACGTGAAAAGGAAATTGAACGTGTGGCTCAGATTTTGAGCCGACGCAAGAAGAATAATCCGGTGTTGATTGGTGAACCGGGTGTGGGTAAGTCGGCCATCGTGGAAGGTCTCGCCCTCCGCATCGTGGAAAAGAAGGTTTCACGCATTTTGTTCAACAAGCGCGTGATGACCCTCGACATGGCTTCGGTGGTAGCTGGTACCAAGTACCGCGGCCAGTTCGAAGAACGTATCCGTTCCATTATCAAGGAATTACAGAAGAATCCGGATATCATCCTTTTCATCGATGAGATTCATACACTCGTGGGTGCTGGCTCTGCCGCAGGTTCCATGGATGCCGCCAACATGCTGAAACCGGCATTGGCCCGTGGTGAAATCCAATGTATCGGTGCCACTACCCTCGATGAATATCGCAAGAACATTGAAAAGGACGGTGCGCTTGAACGCCGATTCCAGAAGATCATTGTGGAACCGACCACTCCGGAAGAAACCCTTCAGATTCTCCGGAACATCAAGGACCGTTACGAAGATCATCACAACGTAACTTATACCGATGCAGCACTCGAAGCATGTGTCAAATTGGCAGACCGTTACATCACTGACCGATTCTTCCCGGACAAGGCAATTGATGCCCTTGACGAAGCCGGATCGCGCGTACATCTAATTAACATTGCCGCTCCAAAGGAAATCGAAGAGCAGGAAAAGTTGATTGACGAGATGAAGAATCGCAAGAACGAAGCGGTACGCTTGCAAAACTTCGAATTGGCCGCTAGCTATCGCGACAAGGAAAAGGAATTGAGTGCCCAACTGGATATCATGAAGGAGAACTGGGAAAAGAGCCTGAAGGAAAACCGCGAAACCGTTGACGATGAACAAATTGCCAATGTAGTTTCGATGATGTCGGGTGTTCCCGTACAGAAAATGGCTCAGGCCGAAGGCGTCCGACTCATGGGAATGAAAGATGACTTGATGAGCAAGGTCATCGGACAAGACAAGGCAATTGAAACGCTTGTCAAGGCCATCCGTCGTAGCCGCATCGGCTTGAAAGACCCTAACCGTCCGATTGGTACTTTCATGTTCCTCGGTCCTACTGGTGTTGGCAAGACCCACTTGGCCAAGGAGTTAGCAAAGTTCATGTTCGGTTCACCGGATGCATTGATTCGTGTGGATATGAGTGAATACATGGAAAAATTCACCGTATCGCGTCTCGTGGGTGCCCCTCCGGGATACGTGGGTTATGAAGAAGGTGGCTTGCTCACCGAAAAGGTACGCCGCAAACCTTATTCAATCGTTTTGTTGGACGAAATCGAAAAGGCACACCCGGATGTATTCAATATCTTGCTCCAGGTACTCGACGAAGGTCATCTGACTGACACTAATGGTCGTACCGTGGATTTCAAGAACACGATTGTCATCATGACTTCGAACGTGGGTACCCGCCAGTTGAAGGATTTCGGCAAGGGAATCGGCTTCACTTCGGGCCAAACGGAAAACATGAAGGATTATTCGCGTGGTATTATCACCAAGGCGCTCAACAAGCAATTTGCTCCGGAGTTCCTGAACCGTTTGGACGAAATCATCAACTTTGACCAACTGGAAATGGATAGCCTTATAAAGATTGTGGACATCGAATTGGAAGGTCTTTACAAACGCGTGGAAACCATTGGTTACAAGTTGGTTATGGACGACGAAGCCCGCAAATTCATCGCCAACAAGGGTTACGATATCCAATATGGTGCCCGTCCATTGAAGCGTGCTATCCAAACACACGTGGAAGATGCCTTGGCAGAAGTCATCCTCGGAAGTGAAATCCAGGAAGGCGACACCATCCGGGGGACTTACGATAAGGAAAAGGATGCGATTGTAATGACGGTCGAAAAGTGAAAAATCCGTTAAAACGATATGTCAAAATGTCAGACTTCAACGTCTGGCATTTTTTTTGTTATAGATTATACGATTACATCAAAAAAGAGTATAAACAATAAAAACATAAGAATCATGCAAAAAGGAAACATTGGGGTAACTACCGAAAACATTTTCCCCATCATCAAGAAATTCTTGTATAGCGACCACGAAATTTTCCTTCGTGAATTGGTATCCAACGCCGTAGATGCTACCCAAAAGTTGAAGACATATGCTTCGAAGGGTGATTTCAAGGGTGAAATGGGCGACTTGACCGTAAAGGTAAATGTAGATAAAGAAACTATCACCATCAGCGACCGCGGTATCGGTATGACCGCCGAAGAAATCGACAAGTATATCAACCAAATCGCTTTCTCGGGTGCAAATGACTTCCTTGACAAGTATAAAGAAGATGCCAATGCCATCATCGGCCACTTCGGTTTGGGCTTCTACTCGGCTTTCATGGTAGCCAAAAAGGTAGAAATCGTAACCAAGTCTTACCAAGAAGGTGCTCAAGCCGTAAAATGGTCTTGCGACGGTAGCCCTGAATTTACCCTCGAAAACATCGACAAGGAAGATCGTGGTACCGATATCATCCTCTATATCGACGATGATTGCAAGGAATTCTTGGAAGAATCACGCATCTCTACTTTGTTGAACAAGTATTGCCGCTTCCTCCCGATTCCGGTGGCTTTCGGCAAAAAGAAGGATTGGAAAGACGGTAAGCAGGTAGAAACCGACGAAGACAACGTAATCAATGATAGTGAACCATTGTGGACCAAGAAGCCAATGGACTTGAAGGACGAAGACTACAAGAAGTTCTATCGTGACCTCTACCCAATGTCGGATGAACCGTTGTTCTGGATTCACTTGAATGTGGACTATCCGTTCAACTTGACCGGTGTGCTTTACTTCCCGAAAATCAAGAGCAACCTCGAATTGCAAAAGAACAAGATCCAATTGTATTGCAACCAGGTATTTGTAACCGACTCGGTAGAAGGTATCGTACCTGATTTCTTGACTTTGCTTCACGGCGTCATCGACTCTCCGGATATCCCATTGAACGTATCCCGTTCTTACCTCCAGAGCGATTCGAACGTGAAGAAGATTTCTACCTACATTACCAAGAAGGTTTCGGACCGTTTGCAGAGCATCTTCAAGAGCGACCGCAAGGATTTCGAAGCCAAGTGGGATGACTTAAAGATTTTCATCAACTACGGTATGTTGACTCAGGAAGACTTCTACGACAAGGCCAACAAGTTCTCGTTGATGAAGGACACCGACGGTAACTATTATACTTACGAAGAATACAAGACTTTGATCAAGGACAACCAAACCGACAAGGACGGCAACCTCATCTACTTGTATTCCAACAACTTGGAAGAGCAATATAGCTACATTGATGCCGCAAAGAACAAGGGTTACAACGTGTTGTTGATGGATGGTCAATTGGACGTAGCGATGGTAAGCATGCTTGAACACAAGTTGGAAAAATGTCGCTTTACACGCGTAGATAGTGATGTCATCGACCGCCTCATTGCCAAGGACGAACCGAAGGGCGAAGAATTGGCCAACGAAAAGAAGGACATTCTTTC
>SUXY01000048.1 GCA_015060705.1 Bacteroides sp.
TAGCCCACGAAGTTGGTTTCGCCTTCGTTCAATACAATCCAGTCGCCTGTTTCTACGGCTGCTGCATTGCGGGCACGTTCCTTCTGCTTTTGCATTTCGGCCTTGAACTCTTCTTCGTTCACGGTCATGCCGTTTTCACGGAGAATCAATTCGGTCAAGTCGAGCGGGAAGCCGAATGTATCATATAAGGTAAAGCCGTCTACACCGCTGATTTCCTTCTTGCCGGCTGCCTTGGCTTCGTTCATGGTCTTTTCGAGCAAGCGGATACCGGTTTCGAGGGTACGGAGGAACGAATCTTCTTCTTCCTTAATCACCTTTTCAATCAATGTCTGCTGAGCCTTCAATTCCGGATAAGCTTCGCCCATGTTGTCAATCAACACCGGCAACAACTTGTACATGAATGCCTGCTTCTGACCGAGGAAGGTATAACCGTAACGAACGGCACGACGGAGGATACGACGAATCACGTAACCGGCCTTGGCGTTGCTAGGCAACTGACCGTCTGTGATAGAGAAGGCGATGGTGCGGATGTGGTCGGCAATCACACGCATAGCCACGTCCTGTTGGGCATCCTTGCCATATTCAGTGCCGGCCATCGCAGCGATAGCCTTAATCATCGGTTGGAACACATCGGTATCGTAGTTCGATGTCTTGCCCTGCATAGCCATACACAAACGTTCGAAGCCCATACCGGTATCAATTACCTTGGCAGGAAGACCTTCGAGCGAGCCGTCTGCCTTGCGGTTGAACTGCATGAACACGAGGTTCCAGATTTCGATTACCTGTGGATGGTCGTGGTTCACGAGGTCGCGGCCACTTACCTTGGCACGTTCTTCTGCCGGACGGAGGTCGATGTGGATTTCCGAGCAAGGACCGCACGGACCTGTATCACCCATTTCCCAGAAGTTGTCCTTCTTGTTACCGTTGATGATATGGTCTTTCGGGAGGTATTTTTCCCAATAGCCTGCCGCTTCGTTGTCGCGGTCAAGACCATCTTCTGCGCTACCTTCGAATACAGTTGCATAAAGGTTTTCCGGGTTCAGCTTCAATACATCTACCAAGTATTCCCAAGCCCAGCTGATGGCTTCTTCCTTGAAGTAGTCGCCGAACGACCAGTTGCCGAGCATTTCGAACATGGTGTGGTGATAGGTGTCGTGACCTACTTCTTCCAAGTCGTTGTGCTTACCGCTTACACGCAAACACTTCTGTGAGTCTGCTACTCGCTTATATTTGGCAGGTGCGTTGCCTAAGATAATATCTTTGAACTGGTTCATCCCTGCATTGGTGAACATCAAAGTCGGGTCATCCTTAATGACCATCGGAGCCGAAGGTACGATTTGGTGTCCTTTCGACTCGAAAAAGCTCTTAAAAGAATCTCTAATTTCTTTTGCTGTCATCTTCTTATATAGTCTTCTAGTTAATATTCATAAAATCAGTTTGCAAAGATAATTGGTTTTATTATTTTTGCCGCTAAGAAAGGTACAAAATATTGAAGTGTTGTGCCTTAAAAACTTCAAAAAGAGGAAAAGGATGCGTAAAGTCTACTATATATACAATCCTAAAACACGTACCTACGACCGGATTTATCCCACTTTTCGTCAGCGGGTACTTGGTGTCCTGAAACGTCTTTTCGTTGGGATGGGATTCGGAGCAGGAAGCTTTATTTTATTGTTTTGGATATTCGGTACACCTTCGGAAAAGCAACTTCGTATCGAGAACTCTCGGTTGTTGGCCCAATACAATGTCTTGTCCCGACGATTGGATGAGGCAATGGGGGTGATGCAGGGTATCCAGCAGCGTGATGATAACCTTTATCGAGTGGTTTTGCAGGCCGATCCGGTAGCCGATGCTGTACGTAAGGCGGGTTATGGAGGTACGAACCGTTACGAAGAACTGATGGACATGGCGAATGCCGACTTGGTTATCAATACCACTCAAAAGATGGATATGCTGAACCGTCAGCTTTATATTCAGTCGAAATCGTTCGATGAAGTGGTGGACTTGTTTAAGGATCACGATGAAATGCTGAAGTGTATTCCTGCGATTCAACCGGTATCCAATAAGAATCTTAAACAGACAGCGTCGGGGTATGGTATGCGTATCGACCCTATCTATAAGACCGCTAAGTTTCATTCGGGTATGGACTTTTCAGCCAATATTGGTACACCGGTGTATGCTACTGGAGACGGTGTGGTGAAGAAGGCAGGTTGGCAGAGTGGTTATGGTAAAATCATCATCATTAATCATGGTTTTGGTTACGAAACCTGGTATGCGCATTTGAATGACTACGATGTACGTGTAGGGCAGAAGGTCGTGCGTGGCGAAGTGATAGGCGAAGTGGGCAATACCGGAAAGAGTACCGGCCCTCACTTGCATTACGAAGTGCACGTCAAGGGCAAGGTGGTGAATCCTGTCAACTACTACTTCATGGACTTGAGTGCTGAGGATTACGACAAGATGATTGAACTGGCTGCCAACCACGGCAAGGTATTCGATTAAAAGGAGAGGGAGACTATGGCATACAATTCGAACAAGGACCTGAAACTTTACTACTCCATTGGCGAGGTGGCGAGGATGTTCAATGTGAACGAGTCGTTGCTCCGTTATTGGGAGAAGGAGTTCCCGATGATTTCTCCCAAGAAAGCGGGGGGGAATATCCGTCAGTACCGTAAGGAGGATATCGAGAATATCCGCTTGGTATATCACTTGGTGAAAGAAAAAGGCATGACTCTGCAAGGTGCTAAGCAACGTCTGAAAGTCAACAAAGAAAAAACAATTCAGACGGCTGAAGTTATCAGCCGTCTGAAAGATATTCGTGAGGAGTTAGTTAAACTCCGTAAAAGTCTGGATTATTTGACTTGATGGTTATTAAGGTTTGTCCTCAAATTGTTCTACACGGACTACCTTCTTCATTTCTTCCATCTTCTGCAAGTTGGCAATGATGACATTCACGTCTTCCACATCGTGTACATAGAGCTGGATGTGTCCTTCGAACAAACCGTCTATCGTTTCGATGAAAATCTTGCGGATGTATACATTGAGCTGTTCGCTGATGATGTCACCAATCTGGTGCAAGATACCCAACGTATCGATACCTTGGATGTATAGGTTGACAGGGAATTCCAATGCCTTGCCTGTTTCCCATTCCACCGCCAGGATGCGATTGCCGAAGCCCGCTTTCAACTTGTCGGCCAACGGACACTTGCGCTTGTGGATGACAATGCGGTCTTGGTCGTCGATATAGCCCAATACATCGTCGCCCGGAATCGGTTTACAACAATCGGCAATGATATAGTTCTTCTGGAAGGCATCCGGAGTGAGCTTCAGTACCTTCTTGCTGTCAATCTTCTGCTTAGGAGCCTTCTGCCTTGGTTCCTTCTTTTCCTTGTTGGCCTTACCACCGATGAATGGGAGAGGAATGAATTTCTTCCAACCACTACCCGTTGCAGGCTTGTCTTTCTTCAGTTCGTTGCGGTCGGCTTCACCCAACAGGATGGTCTTGAATCCGAGTGCAGCGAAGAGTTCTTCCGGAGTGGCCAGTTCGTGAAGGTCGCAGAGCTTCTGGATGTTTTCGTCGTTCCATTCCACTTCTTCGTTCTGGAAGAATTCCTGCAACTTGTCTTCGCCTGTCTGAACCATGGCGCGTTGTTCACGCTTCAGGATACCGGCTATCTTGGCCTTGGCCTTGGCAGTAGTGGCAAAGTTAATCCACGAAGGCTGTACGCGTTGCGACTTGGAGGTAAGGATTTCCACCTGGTCGCCACTCTGGAGCTTGTGGCTCAGCGGAACGAGCTTGTGGTTCACCTTCGCACCGATACAGTGGCTTCCCAAGAAGGTGTGGATGGAGAAAGCGAAGTCTAGTGCCGTACAGTTCTGTGGCATGGTCTTGATTTCGCCCTTCGGGGTAAAGATGAATATTTCGGAGGCAAACAGATTCAGCTTGATGGTGTCGAGGAAGTCCATGGCGTCCGGTTGCGGGTCGTCCAGGATTTCCTTGATGGTACGGAGCCATTTTTCCAATTCGCCTTCGTCTTCCTGAGTAGGACCGTCCTTGTATTTCCAATGGGCGGCAAAGCCTTGTTCGGCAATGTCGTTCATGCGTTCACTACGGATTTGTACTTCAATCCATTGTCCCTTGTTGCTCATCAAGGTGACGTGCAAGGCTTGGTAGCCATTGGACTTCGGATGGTTCACCCAGTCGCGCAGACGGTCGGGGTGTGGCTTGTATATCTTCGAGATGGATACATAGATGCCGAAGCATTCGTTGGATTCTTCTTCCAGGTCGCTAGGTTCGAAGATGATGCGAACGGCCAGGATATCGTAGATCTCCTCAAACGGGATGTGCTTGGTCTGCATCTTGTTCCAAATGGAATAAGGCGACTTGACACGAGCCAGAATGCGGTACTTGATACCCATCTTGTCCAGCTTTTCACGGATAGGAGCCGTAAACTCCCGGAAGAGTTCTTCGCGTTCTTCCTTGGTTTCCTTCAAGAGGGATTCTATCTGGGCGTATTCTTCCGGATGTTCGTACTTGAAGCTGAGGTCTTCCAGTTCCGTCTTGATTTTGTTCAAACCCAAGCGGTTGGCAATAGGTGCATAAATATACAGCGTTTCACCGGCAATCTTGTACTGCTTGTTAGGAAGCATGGAGCCGAGGGTACGCATGTTGTGCAAGCGGTCGGCAATCTTGATGAGGATGACACGGATGTCATCGTTCATGGTCAGCAGCAGCTTCTTGAAGTTCTCGGCTTGGGCAGAAGCACGGTCGCCGAAGATACCGCCCGAAATCTTGGTCAGCCCGTCGACAATTTGTGCAACCTTCGGACCGAACAGGTTTTCGATATCCTCTACGGTATAGTCGGTGTCTTCCACCACGTCGTGAAGCAATGCAGCACAGATAGAGGTAGAACCGAGACCAATCTCGGAGCAGGCTATTTGTGCTACGGCAATGGGGTGCATGATATAAGGTTCACCAGAGCGGCGCTTTACCCCTTTGTGCGCTTGCTTGGCAAAATTGAATGCTTTGGTAATGATTTCTACCTTTCTACGGTGTTTGCTGGTAAGGTAGCTTTCCAAGAGATGCTGAAATGCTTGGTTAATCATTTCTTCATCCGCTTGTTCCTGTTTGAGTTTTTCATCAGTCATAAAATGCCTCCTTCTGTATTTTCTGCAAATTTAGCCAAAAAACATACTTATGCAAGCATTTTATGAGAATCTGTTGCAAAAAACTTTTTTACCGTACCCGGATGGACTTGCCGGCACGGATATTGTTCCCCCGGATACCGTTCAATGCACGGAGTCGTTTCACGGTAGTCTTGTAACGTATAGCAATACCTCCCAGGGTTTCTCCGGATCTGACTTTATGATATTTGGCACCTTTTGTGCTGCCAGTTGCTTTGCTTCCGTCGTTCACGGCTACGGTTCTTCTCTTGTTCAGGTACTTCTTGGCATCGAATGCATAGATGCTGTCTTCGCGTTCGATGAAAGTTGTTGCCATGTTGTTCGGAAGACGCAAGGCATATACTCTGCTGTTACCCGGAATGAGGTCCTTTTTGTATTGAGGGTTCAAGCTACGCAATTGTTCGATGTCGATGTTGCAGACACTGGCCACTTGCTGCAAATGCAAGTCTTTGTTGATGTGGATAGTATCTGAAATGGTCGGCAATTGCGATTCCATCGGACAGATGCCATGTTCACAATAGTAGGTCATGACATAGTTGGCTGCAATGAAGCCTGGCACATAGCCGCGGGTTTCTTTCGGAAGGAAAGGGTAGAGGTCCCAATAATCGGTCGATCCCCCTGCGCGACGGATGGCTTTGTTGACATTGCCCGGTCCACAGTTGTAAGCTGCCAATACCAAGTGCCAATCCTTATAGATATTGAATAAGTCCTTCAAATAGCGCACTGCGGCCCAAGTGGACTTCTGCGGGTCGAAGCGTTCTTCTACCAAGCTGTTGGTTTCCAAACCATAGCTCTTGGAGGTTTTCAACATGAATTGCCACAAACCGGATGCACGTTGGCGGGAGAGGGCTTTCGGGTTCAAAGCCGATTCGATAATCGGCAAATACTTCAATTCCATCGGAAGATCATAGGTTTCCAATGCCTCTTCAAACATCGGCATGTAGAAGTTGGCAGCAGCCAACATGAAAGAAACCTTATTGCGCAAACGTCCGGTATATGCTTCGATATACTTCTTGACCACCTCATTGAAAGGCATTTCGATGAT
Organism: Bacteroides sp.; assembly: GCA_015060705.1. GTDB lineage: Bacteria > Bacteroidota > Bacteroidia > Bacteroidales > Bacteroidaceae > Phocaeicola. Next base: position 6,227 of record SUXY01000048.1, read on the forward strand.
GGATGGGATGCGTGACAATCGGTCAATGTACACGGAATCGCTCACCTTCGGACCTTCCGGGAGCATCCGGCAGTTTTCGTCTAAATAGATGAGGTTCTTGGATTGCCAATCCCAATAAAGGCTATCCATGTCGGATAACATGGTTTCCGGAAACTCGGAAAGATCTTCTTTGACCGTTTGTGCCTGAGTGCTGGAGATTCCCAATAGGAAAACTATGCTGATAATAATGTTTCTCATGTACATGTCGCTTTAAAATTTGAGGCTGCATTGCAAACCTACTGAATTGATATTCTTGCTTTTTACATCGTTGAACAGGGCAGGCTCTACCTTTAGGCTTAGCTCCTTGCTGATGTCAAAATCGGATAGCTCGGCATCTACGTATGCATCGATGATAGACAATACATACACACCGATGAAGCAGAAAATGCTAAGGTCGCGCTGACGTCGGTAGGCATCCTTTCTTTTCTTGAAAATTTCTTTGAATCGTTCTTCCTGTCCGGATATGCTGGAATTGAATGGAAGGAAATCTTCGTAGCTCTTGGTGTTGGGGTCATCGTCCATAATGTCCAGATAGGCTTGCGAATAATCCTTGTACATCTTGTTGTTCCAACTCAGTGCGTAGGCACATCCCACAAAACCCCCATAAACAATTGGAAGCTTCCAGTATTTGCGGTTGTAAATCTGGCCTGCACCAGGGAACACCATAGCCAACCATACCGAACGGTTGGAGTCCGGAATGAAACGTTTCTTGGGTTGAGGTACTTCTCTTTGCAGGGAGTCGGTCTTCATCGCCAAGATTGTGGTGTCGACTGGAGCTTCCAACATGTCCAACTCTTCTTGGTTTCTTCTGTCCAGACTATCGGCCAAGATTGCATTTTTCGGGAGCGGAGTCACTGTTTTTAGAGAGTCTCTAGGTATACCCTGACGTCTTTGCAAGGCATTTTGCGCAAATAGTTCAGAACCTCCTGTCCCGAATTGGAATAGGAGGCTGAACACTATCATGATGTATGTAAATCGTATCTTTTTCAAAATCTAGTTCTCTTTTTTCAATGAATCAAGGATTTCCATGATTCGTTCCAAATCCTCTTCATTGTTGAATGGTATACTGATTTTTCCTTTTCCTTTGGCGGTGCAAGACAGTTGTACTTTAGAACCGAAGAAGCCGCATAAATGTTTTTGGAGCATCATGTATTCCTCGGAAAGCTTGCTGCCTGTCGGACGGATTTTCTTTCCTCCGCTTTCGATGGATTCTCCGGCGGTCAGTGCCTTGACGATTTCTTCGACTTTACGTACCGAATAGTTCTGTGATTGGATTTCATTGAATATCCGGATTTGTGTCTTGGGGTCGTCCAATGCCAGTAGGGCGCGAGCATGACCCATATCTATCTCCTTGTTCTTCAAGGCCACTTGAATGAGTGCCGGAAGCTTCAATAAGCGTAGATAATTGGCTATGGTGGTACGTTTCTTGCCTACTCGTTCGCTGAGTCGTTCTTGGGTCAGTCCGTATTGCTCAAGCAAGTGCTGGTAGGCCAAGGCTATTTCCAATGAGTTCAAGTCCTCACGTTGGATATTCTCGATCAATGCCATTTCCATGACATTCTCGTCGTCAGCGGTGCGGATATAAGCTGGTACTGTCTTCAGTCCGGCTTGAATTGAAGCACGGTATCTGCGTTCACCGGCGATGATCTGATAAGAATCCTCGCTTAATTGACGTAGAGTAATCGGTTGGATAATACCGATTTCGGCAATGGAGTCTGCCAATTCCTGCAATGCAACAGGGTCAAATTCCCGGCGCGGTTGGTTGGGATTGACGGAGATTTTGCTCAGTTCGATTTCATTGATGGATGAAGATCCTGAAGTCTTGACTTCTTCGGTAGAAATCAAGGCGTCCAGTCCACGTCCCAAAGCAAATTTCTTCTGTACTGCCATACTCTTTTATTGGTTGTTTTTAGTTATAATTTCTTTTGCCAAAGCCAAATGGTTCTTGGCACCGTTGGAATCCGCATCGTAAAGGATGGCCGGAATACCGTGGCTAGGTGCTTCGCTCAGTTTGACATTGCGGTGTATAATCGTCTTGAATACCAGTTCTTGGAAGTGTCTTTTCACTTCATCGTATATCTGATTCGCCAAGCGGAGGCGTGAATCAAACATGGTCAGCAGAAATCCTTCGATTTCCAAACCTGGGTTCAGTTTCGATTTGATAATCTTAATTGTATTCAGCAACTTACTGATTCCTTCCAAGGCGAAATATTCGCATTGTACCGGAATGATGACCGAGTCGGCCGCAGTAAGTGCATTAATCGTAATCAGTCCCAACGAAGGTGAGCAGTCGATCAGGATATAATCGTACTCATTTTTCATTGGAGCCAATGTTTTCTTCATAATGTTTTCCCGACTGTCCAAGTTCAGCATTTCGATTTCTGCTCCCACCAAATCGATGTGGGAAGGAATGATGTCCAAACCGTCGATGTCGGTTGTATAAATTGCTTCTCTAATGTCTGTCTGATTGATGAGGCATTCGTAGATGGAACATTCCACCTCTTTAATGTCTACACCCAATCCAGATGACGCATTTGCTTGAGGATCAGCGTCAATGACAAGTACTTTTTTTTCCAATGTGGCCAGAGATGCGGCAAGGTTGATGGTTGTTGTGGTCTTTCCTACGCCACCTTTCTGATTGGCTAAAGCAATGATTTTTCCCATAATAATCCAGTTTTTCTCGCTGCGAAATAACTAATAATCGTCGAGAGCACCTATTAATTTTTGCAGACTTTGTCCAAACTGTTGATAACTCAAGGGTTTTGTTAATAACTCAACAGCGGCAAAGATAAGGTTTTTTTCGAAATCTGATGCCGGAAGTTCGCCGAAAGGTTGTATCTTTACGGATTATTAAGAAGGAATGATTATGAATAAGGAGAAACCATTGATATTGATATCGAATGACGATGGCGTTACAGCCAAGGGCATTCATGAATTGGTGAAAATATTGGCGGGACTGGGTGAGATTGTAGTCATGGCACCGGACGGCCCTCGTTCAGGCGCTTCGGCTGCCATTACTTCTGAAATCCCGGTGAGATACAGTAAGGTAAAGGAAGAAGTGAATCTGACAGTCTATAAATGTTCAGGTACTCCGGTGGATTGCGTGAAGTTGGCTTTGTTTGAATTGTTGCCCCGTTGCCCGGATTTAGTGATTGGGGGAATTAATCATGGCGATAATTCGGCGGTGAATGTACACTATTCGGGTACCATGGGAGTGGTCATCGAAGGTTGTTTGAAAGGAGTTCCTGCCATTGGCTTTTCTTTGTGCGATCACGATGCGGATGCTGATTTTGCTCCGATGCTTCCTTATGTCCGCAAGATAACAGAAGAGGTATTGGCGCATGGACTTCCGAAAGGTACTTGCCTGAATGTGAATGCTCCCAAGGCATCGGTGCTTCATGGAACACGGGTATGCAGACAGACGGATGCCAGTTGGGGAAGTGAATGGTGTCGTGGACAACATCCCAAGGGAGGGGAATATTTCTGGTTGACAGGAAAGTTCACGAACAATGAACCCGATGCAGAGGAATCGGACCGTTGGGCATTGGAACATGATTATGTGGCCATTACACCTATCCAGATTGATATGACAGCTTATGGCTTGATGGACGAGTTGAAAACTTGGAACTTGAATGTATGAAGTATTATTTGATTGTAGGGGAAGCGTCGGGCGATTTGCATGCGTCCAATTTGATGAAGGCCTTGAAGGAACGGGATGCACAGGCTGAATTCCGTTTCTTTGGCGGTGACCTGATGCGTGAAGTCGGTGGAACGTTGGTCAAGCATTACAAGGAATTGGCATATATGGGCTTTATTCCTGTCTTGCTGCATCTGCGTACTATCTTCAAGAATATGGATTTCTGTAAGTCGGATATCTTGGAATGGCAGCCGGATGTGGTGATTCTGGTGGATTATCCGGGATTCAACTTGAAAATAGCGGAGTTTGTCAAGAAACATTCGAAGATTCCGGTTTATTATTATATATCTCCGAAGATTTGGGCTTGGAAGGAATATCGCATTAAGAATATCAAGCGGGATGTGGATGAACTCTTCTCCATATTGCCTTTCGAGGTGGATTTCTTTAATGGGCATGAGTATCCGATTCATTATGTGGGTAATCCTTGTGTGGATGCCGTGGATGCTTTCCAGCAGTCGTACACCGAAACTTTCGAAGAGTTTACGGCAACCAATGCTTTGTCGCAAAAGCCTATCATCGCTTTGTTGGCTGGTAGCCGCAAGCAAGAAATTAAGGATAATCTACCTGATATGTTGGAAGCGGCCAAGCCGTTTGTCGGTGAGTATCAGTTGGTCTTGGCCGGTGCACCAAGTATGGACTTGGATTATTACCAACAATATATCGGAGCAGAAGTGCCGGTGAAGATTGTATTTGGGCAGACCTATCGATTGTTAGCGCATGCTAAAGCCGCATTAGTGACTTCGGGTACTGCAACTTTGGAAACGGCTTTGTTCCGGGTACCTCAAGTGGTTTGTTATTATCTTGCTATGGGGAAAGTTATCTCTTTCTTGAGAAAGCATATCTTGAAAGTGAAGTACATCTCTTTGGTCAATCTGGTGGCGAATAGGGAAGTGGTGCGTGAGTTGGTGGCTGATACCATGACCGTGGCGAATGTCCGTGCTGAATTGGATGCCCTCTTGAATCAGACGGATTATCGGAACAATATGCTTCAGGAATACGACCGTATGATAAAAATCTTAGGCCCGGCAGGAGCTTCCCACCAGGCCGCATCAAAAATGATTGAATTGCTATCCGTTAGAAAAGAGAAATGAAATAGAGGTAAACAACGGCCGCTGGTACAGCCATGATGGTGCTGTCGAAGCGGTCGAGTACGCCTCCATGTCCTGGGAGAATGTTGCCAGAGTCCTTGATGCCCAAATGACGCTTCATTAACGATTCGGTCAAGTCACCCCAAGTGCCAAACAAGACTACTACCAATGCCATTCCTACCCATGCTGCTGTTGACATGATGGGGAAGAAATGTGCCAATGCGAAAGAAGCTGCAATACAGAAGGTAGCCCCCCCGATAGAACCTTCCCAGGATTTCTTCGGTGAGATGCGCTTGAACAACGGATGCTTGCCAAACAATACACCTGTACAATATGCGCCGGTATCATTGACCCAATTGAATGCAAAGATGGACAATGGAAGAATGAACTGATATTCAGATATCGATTCCCAGCCATTGGAATGGAATGCCAATACATTCAGCAAGGCAAACGGCAATCCCACATAAAGTTGGCTGAACATGGCGTATGCCCAACTATTCAACGGATGCTCCTTCTTCAGGTAAAGTTCGCTTATCATTAAATAGATAATAATAATAAGGTATGGAATGAAGATGCCGGTTTGTGCCGGATTCATGCCATAGTAGAAGAAGCAAAGGAAGAGAGCGACACTACCCAACACGCAAATATTGCGGTTGACTTTGACTCCGTCCTGTTGGTTCATCAAGTTGCAGAACTCTGCAGTTGCCAAAGCACTGATGATGCAGAACAACACTCCGAAGGACAAAGGTCCTCCAATCATGCAGCTGATGAGTACAGCTACGAAAATCAAACCCGTGATTGCGCGTTGAATAAAATTTTTCATGTCAGTTGGTGTTAAGTGGATAATAATTATGCTTCTTTATTTTCCAACAAAGGTGTTTCTTCGTTGGCTTTCTCTTCAGCTAGTACCTGAGTGCTTCCTTGATTCATGATTTCTTCCGAACGGGAAGCCCATGGCCGTTTGCCGAAAATCTTTTCCACGTCTTCGGCAAAGATAACTTCTTTTTCCATCAGCAATTGAGCCAATTGATTGTGGCCTTCCTTTTGAGCGGTCAATACTTCTTTGGCACGTTCGTATTGCTCGTTGATCATTCGCTTTACTTCTTCGTCAATCAATTCGGCCGTACGGTCACTATAAGGTTTGCTGAAAGAATATTCTTCATTGTTGTAGTAACACAAATTAGGCAATTTGTCGCTCATACCTGCATAAGCAATCATGCCGTATGCCTGCTTGGTTACTCTTTCCAAGTCGTTCATGGCACCAGTCGAGATATGGCCGGTGAACAATTCTTCAGCGGCACGTCCCCCCAAGGTTGCACACATTTCGTCCAACATTTGTTCCTTGGTGGTGATTTGTCTTTCTTCCGGCATGTACCAAGCGGCACCCAAAGCACGTCCGCGTGGAACGATGGTTACCTTAATCAATGGATTGGCATGTTCCAGGAACCAAGAAATGGTTGCATGACCTGCTTCATGAAGGGCGATGGTACGCTTTTCATGAGTAGTCATGATTTTGGTCTTCTTTTCCAAGCCTCCGATGATACGGTCTACGGCATCCAAGAAGTCTTGCTTGCCGACTGCATTTTTCTTATGGCGAGCTGCAATCAAGGCTGCTTCGTTACAAACATTGGCAATGTCTGCACCGCTGAATCCAGGTGTCTGGCGAGCCAAAGTTTCAGGGTCTACAGTATCGTCCAACTTCAGTGGCTTCAAGTGTACTTCAAATACTGCTTTGCGTTCATTCAAATCCGGCAAGTCCACATGAATTTGTCGGTCGAAACGTCCGGCACGGAGTAAAGCCTTGTCCAAAATGTCAGCACGGTTGGTTGCTGCCAAGATGATAACGCCGCTATTAGTGCCGAAACCATCCATTTCAGTCAACAATTGGTTCAATGTACTTTCGCGTTCATCGTTGCCACCCATGCTTGGACTCTTGCTACGTGCACGACCTACCGCATCAATTTCATCAATGAAGATAATACAAGGAGCCTTTTCCTTAGCTTGGCGGAACAAATCACGTACACGCGATGCACCTACGCCCACAAACATTTCCACGAAATCGGAACCTGACATGGAGAAGAAAGGAACATCCGCCTCACCGGCTACAGCTTTGGCCAACAAGGTCTTACCGGTTCCCGGAGGGCCTACAAGCAAAGCACCCTTAGGTATCTTACCACCCAATTCGGTGTATTTCTCAGGCTGTTTCAAGAAATCCACAATTTCTTGTACTTCTTGCTTGGCACCTTCTTGTCCGGCTACGTCTTTGAAGGTGATTCGGTTGGCATTATCTCCTTTTTCATAAACTTGCGCTTTGCTCTTTCCTACAGAAAAAGGGTTGATGCCTCCGGCTCCACCTCCACCGCTCATGCGTCTCATGATGAAAAGCCAAATGGCAACGATGAAGAAGATAGGAGCGATGTTCCAGAAGAATGCACCAAAGAAATCCGATTTCTTTTCATAACTGATTTCACCGGTAAAGTGTCCTTCTTCTTGGGCCTTTTCCAAAAAACTGTCCAAAGCATCGATGGAACCGACTTCTACATGCATGGAAGGACTACGACCTACTTTCTTATAGTCATCCTTGAATACATCTTTGACGTGTTCCGGCTTGACGAACATATCTACAGTGTTGTCATTATAGGCGATGATTTTGCTGGCATATCCTTGGTTCACCATGTTCTTGAATTCGGTATATGTCAGTTGTCTATTGATTCCTGCGTTGTCATCGCTCGTAAAATAAAGATAAGCAATGGTCATTGCGATGAACATGTACAGCCAACTTAAGTTGAAGCGTGGCATGTTCGATTTTGGCTTATTGTTGTTCTCACTCATATTTGCTTCGAATAGTTAGTTAGTCAATGTCCGGGAGCTGTGTCAATTTAGCATCTGCCCATAAGTTTTCCAAATTGTAGAATGCTCTTTCTTCTGGAAGGAAAATATGTACCAACACATCGCTGTAATCCATCGCTACCCATTGTGCGTTACGGAGACCGTCAATGGCAGAGGGCTTGTTGCCGGTTTCTTCGCGTACGTAGTCACGAACGGAATCAGCAATGACTGAGACTTGTGTGGGAGAGTTTCCTTGGCAGATTACGAAGTAATTGCAAATGGTATCTTCAATTTCGGTCAAGTCGGCAACGATGATCTTTTGACCTTTCTTTTCTTGAATACCTTCTGTTATCTTTTTAACTAAAATTTCTGTTTGGTTCATTCTTATTTTATTGTCAACTGAAATAAAGTTGTTTGTTTGTGAAACAAAGTACAAAGATACTTGGTTTTGTTGGATGAATGAAAAAAAGGATATGAAATCTCTGCTGTTTTTGCTTTTTTTTAGTGGATAAAAGGAAATGTTCGCTTTTTATTGAAAAAAATAGGGAAAAAGTTTGGTGCGTCACGAAAAAGCTGTATCTTTGCATCGTCAAAAACGGAACGGGTGGTTCTGTTGAAAGATTGGACTATGGTGTAATGGTAACACAACAGATTCTGGTCCTGTTTTTCCAGGTTCGAGTCCTGGTAGTCCAACTGAAAGAGTGATAGATTTCTATCGCTCTTTTTCTTTATATATAGGTTAAAACAAAGATGGTGTGTCAAAAAAGAAGTGGATGCGTATTTTACACATCCACTTTGTTATAGGGCTTTATTCTTTGATGGATTCGTCGATTACGGCAATCTTTTGGGTAATCAATTCCAAATCGGCTTTCAGCTTTTCAATCTTGCGGTTCATCTCAGTAACCAGGCTATTGCCCTTCTTTGATGAACTAGTCAAGAAACCGATGTTGTTTTCGTAAGTCTTGATTTCGTTCTTCATGTTATCGTAAGCACGAACCAATTTTTCGCGTTCGCGATAGAGGTTGGTTTCTTTGCTGATGTTCGATTTGAAGTTGCTCAACTTCTTCTTGGAAGCCGACAAGTTCATCTTGTCAAACAATGCATCCACTACGGAACGGTATTGCTTGTAAATCTTATCCTTTTCCTTGAAAGGAACGTGGCCGATGCTGTTCCATTCCTTCATCAATTCACGAACAATGTTACCGCTCTTGTCTGAAGGAGCACTTTCCTGGTTGATGGTGTTGAGCTTTTCGATAATGGCTTTTTTCTTGTCCAAGTTTTCTTGTTCAGCGGTACGATGTACGGCCTCTGCCTTGTTCTTCTGTTCGAAGAAATAGTCGCAGGCAGTAACGAAACGTTTCCAGATAGGCTCAGAATATTTCTTGGCAACCGGTCCAACTTCTTTCCATTCTTTTTGGAGCTTGGTCAGAATGTCGGCTGTCGCTTTCCAATCTGTGCTGTCCTTCAATGCTTCTGCCTTTTCGCACATCTGTTTCTTCTTTTCCAAGTTTTCGTTCATGCTTCCCTTCAAGTTCTTGAAGTGTTCGGCTTTACGCTTGAAGAAGTCGTCGCAAGCTGCACGGAAACGTTCGAATATCTTGGTATTCATCTTTTGTGGAGCAAAACCGATGGTCTTCCATTTGGCTTGCAAAGCCAAGATCTCTTCGGTCTTGTCATGCCAATCTTGGAACGTAATCATCTTGTCGTATTCCATGCCTTCTACAATTTCGCAGATGACAATCTTTTCGTCTAAGTTTCTTTGTTCTTTTTCCTTGATGGCCTCAAAATGTTGCTGATGACGGCGGTTGACAATCGTAGAAGCTGCTTTGAAGCGGTTCCAGATTTCTTCGCGTTGTTCCTTGGCAACAGGTCCTGTTTCGCGGAATTCCTGATGGAGCTTTTGTAATTGATGGAAGGCAGAAATTACATCTTCTTCTTCGGCCAACTTTTCAGCGGCTTCGCACAAGGCTATCTTGATGCTTTGATTCTTCTTGAAATCGTATTCGCGGAATTCGTTGTTCAGTTTGATCAAATCGTAGAATTTTTCACTATGGAGCTGATAGCTCTTCCAAAGTTCGTTGACCTTTGCAGCTGGAATGTTTTTGATTTCATTCCATTCGGCTTGCAATTTCTTGAACTCATTGTATGCTTTGTTGGCGTCTTCCGGAGATTCTGCCAATTCTTTCATGCGTTCAATGATAGCCAACTTCTTTTCCAAGTTGTCTTGCTTTTCTTGTTCTTCTTCTGCTTTCAGTGCATTCAGCTTTTCTTTGATGGAACCCATGCTCTCCTTGAATTGCGCTTCAAACTCGTCCTTCGGGCTGACGAAAGCTTCCAGGTTACCGCCATTTTCTTCAAAGGCTTTGCGGGCGGCTTCTACTTCAGCATTACGCAGGCGGTAGAACAGTTGTTTCAACGAATCAAGCTCGGCTTTATCCGCAGGTGCTTCTTGTTGGTTGATTTCCTGCAAGCGGGCAATAACTTCTTCCTTGGATTGGATAGGAGTGGCAATAACTTCGGTTACTGCTGCGACTTCGGCTGCTTCTTGAACAACAGCTTCAGTTAAAGGGCGGTTTTCATTTGAGTCCATCGTATAGATTTTAAGGGTCAACTATCATTGTTGTATACACATACATTGTACAAAATAAGCTAAAAATTATGAAATACCATAATTTTTAGCTTATTTTTTTAGGCTTGAACTCGCTTTTTACGAAAGGAGAACGGTGATTCCCATGTAAAGCATCATGCCGATGATGTCGTTCGTAATGGAAATAAAGGGTCCCGTAGCAATGGCGGGATCTATTTTTAGCTTTTCCAACGTCATCGGAACCAAGGTTCCGAAGATAGAGGCGAACATCACTACAGCGAACAAGCTGAGGGAAACCGAATAGGATACGGTAGCTGTAGCTCCGAATCGCACGAAGTTATAAATATACACCAACATGGAAATGATGGTTGCATTGATCAATGCGACTACCGATTCTTTCAGAATCTGTTTCCAGGTGTTGTTGGCATCCAAAGAACTGTTGGCCAAGCCTTGTACGACCAATGCGGAAGACTGAGTACCTACGTTACCGCCGGTACCTCCAATCAACGGGATATAGAGTGCCATTTCCGGATGGGCGGCAAAGGTGGTGTCGAAGTTACCTAGAATCATGGAGTTGCCGATTCCTCCCAGCATACCGATGAGCAACCACGGAAGGCGTGCAGTGGTTTGACGGAACACATTGTCGTCGGTTTCTACGTCCTGCGAGAGACCGGAAGCCAATTGGTAATCGCGTTCGGCCTGTTCACGAACTTCGTCCATGACGTCGTCTACGGTGATTCGTCCCACCAGTCGACCGATGCTGTCTACGACCGGCACAGCCACCAAGTTATACTTTTCAATGGTCTGGATGACTTCGTCTACCGGAGTATCTACGTGGACGGATATCGGTTCTTTCCGCATCACATGCTTCACCTTCGAAACCGATGGGCTGGTAATCATCCGCTTCAACGGGAATACCCCCCGGAGGCGTTCTTCGTCGTCCACCACATAGACGTAGTAGATTTCGTCCATCTCTTCCGCCTGGATACGCATCTCGCGAAGACATTCTGGCATACTCCAGTTCTCCTTCACGATAACCATTTCCGTACCCATGAGACCACCGGCGGTATCTTCATCGTATTTCAAAAGGTCGACGATGTCGCCAGCCTGTTCGATGTCCTCGATGTGCGAAAGAATTTCTTCCTGCTTCTCTTCGTCCATTTCACGGATGATGTCTACTGCATCGTCCGTTTCCATGTAATCCACGAAACGCTTGGCAATGGTTTCAGAAGGGAGGATATCGAGGAAATCCTTACGGGCATCCTCGTCCATTTCGGTCAACACTTCGGCTGCCGTTTCATTGTCTAATTGCATATAGATGAATCGGGCTTCTTCTACGTCCAATTCATCACAAAGTTCTGCGATATCTGCAGGGTGCAGGTCGGAGAGCAGTTCTTTGATGGCATTGGCATCTTTCTGCTCAATCAACTCTTGGATATGCTCAAAATCCAATTCTTCAAATTCTTTCATCCTACACGTTCATGTTAATAAAGGTTGTTGGTTCCTTTTTTTACTCTCTATGTTTGGCTTCTGCCAGTGCAACTTCCACCCGGTTGGTCAGTTCCACAAACTCCTGTACGGACAATTGTTCCGGACGTTTGTTGAAAATCGGGTCGGCACTTAGCGGGTGACTCTTGTCCAAAATGCTTGAGATGGAATTACGTAAAGTCTTCCGTCGTTGGTTGAAAGTGGTCTTGACAATCAGCTTGAATAACTTTTCGTCGCATCCCAGGTCGGTGGTTTCGTTGCGTGTCATCCTTATCACGGCACTTTTTACCTTTGGAGGTGGATTGAACACGTGTTCATGCACCGTAAAGAGATATTCCACCTTGTACCAGGCCTGAATCAGTACGCTCAAAATTCCATAGGTCTTGCTTCCAGGACCGGCAGCAATACGTTCTGCCACTTCTTTCTGTATCATCCCGGTACAGCACGGAATCAGGTCTTTGTAGTCCAGCATCTTGAAAAATATCTGGCTCGATATGTTATAAGGGTAATTGCCCGTCAGTACAAACGGTTTACCTTCGAAAATGTTTTCCAATTTCAGTTTCAAGAAGTCGTCTTCGATGATGTGTCCTTCAAGGGCGGCAAAGTTCTCTTTTAGATAAGCCACTGATTCGAAGTCCAGCTCTACAACTTTTACTTCTCGTTCCTTTTTCATCAGGAACTGAGTCAGTACCCCCATGCCGGGTCCTACCTCCAGAATCGGGAGTTCAGGACGCGTGTCCACCGTATCGGCAATGTCGTTGGCGATACCTAAATCTCTTAAAAAGTGTTGTCCCAAGAACTTTTTCGGTTTAACGAGTCCCATTTTAATCTTTTTTACTTATGTGAATGATTTGGTTTATTGGGCAAGATACTATCTTTGCATCATGCAAATATAAGCAATGTAATTTAAAAAATCGTCTATTTTGGAAGGAACTGAAAGAAAAAAGATATTCAAGAAGATCTTGCAGGTCGTTTTCCCGCTTCTGTTGGGTGCTTTTATTCTCGTTTGGGTTTATCGGGACTTCAATTTTCAGCGGGTAGGAGAAGTGCTGTTTGGTGGTATGGATTATGGTTGGATTGCACTTTCGCTGGTGTTCGGCGTGTTTGCCAACCTGTTCCGTGGATGGCGATGGAAATTGGCGTTGGAACCCTTGGGAGAATATCCCAAAACTGCTAATTGTGTATATGCCATTTTTATCTCCTATGCTTCCAATTTGGTGATTCCTCGGGTAGGGGAGGTGACCCGTTGCGGTGTCCTCTCTAAGTACGATGGCGTTTCCTTCTCCCAATCCTTGGGTACGGTCGTATCCGAGCGAATGATAGATACCCTCTGTGTGGGACTGATTACGGGTTTGGTACTCTTGTCTCAGATGCCGGTATTTGCCACTTTCTTTGCAGAGACAGGTACCAATGTCGGTAGATATGCCGAAGTGTTGACTTCCGGTCATTTCTACCTTATTATATTATGTATATTGGCCATTCTAGTGCTGGCATTTTGCTTAATACGGAACATTGCTCTCTTTGCCAAGTTGAAAGGTATCCTTCAGAATGTATGGCAAGGAATCGTGGCATTGAAAGACATCAAGCACATTCCGTTGTATGTGTTCTATACCTTCGGAATCTGGGGGTGTTATTTCCTGGAATTCTATTTGGCTTTCTATGCGTTCGACTTTTCTTCCCATTTGGGCATAACCGCAGGCTTGGTGATGTTCGTGGTGGGCACGTTGGCGGTCATTGTTCCTACCCCCAATGGGGCAGGTCCTTGGCATTTTGCGGTGATGACCATGATGATGCTTTATGGGGTTGGAAAAGAAGATGCAGGAATTTTTGCACTTTTAGTGCATGGAATCCAAACCTTTTTACTAATTTTGTTGGGAATATATGGATTATCGGCTTTGCCGTTCACTAATAAACTTAAATAACTATGGACACAATCCTTTCTCTTGCTCCGCAGAATGTGTGGAAGCATTTTCATTCGTTGACTCAAATTCCTCGTCCTTCCGGTCATCTGGAAAAGATTCAGGCATTCCTGTTGGACTTCGGAAAGAGCATTGGTGTTGAAACTTCAATGGACGAAGTAGGCAATATCATCTATCGCAAGCCTGCTACTCCGGGTATGGAAAACCGTAAGACCATCATTCTTCAGGCTCACATGGACATGGTGCCTCAGAAGAACAATGATACCGTACACGATTTTGTGAACGATCCTATCCAGACATACGTGGATGGCGAATGGTTGAAGGCTAAGGGTACTACCCTCGGTGCCGACAATGGTATGGGTGTAGCTGCTATCATGGCTGTATTCGAAGACAACTCGTTGGTACACGGTCCGTTGGAAGCATTGATTACTTCGGATGAAGAAACTGGTATGTACGGTGCATTCGGTTTGAAGCCAGGTACAGTTAATGGTGATATCTTGTTGAACCTTGACTCGGAAGACGAAGGTGAACTTTACATCGGTTGTGCTGGTGGTGAAGACCTCAACGCTACCTTGGAATACAAGGAAGAAGAAACCGATCCGGAAGATGTGGCTTTGAAGGTGACTATCAAGGGTCTCCGTGGCGGTCACTCCGGTTTGGAAATCAACGAAGGACGTGCCAATGCCAACAAGCTCATGGTACGTTTCATCAATCAGGTGATTACTTTCGACGAAGCTTGCCTCGTTTCATGGAACGGTGGTAACATGCGTAACGCTATCCCACGCGAATGTGAAGCGGTGATTACCATCCCTGCATCGGAAGAAGAAGACGTATTGGCATACGTGAAGGAATGCGAAAAGTTGTGGAACGAAGAATATCACGTACACGAAACTCCGATTACTTTCAACGCAGAACGTGTAGAATTGCCTAAGTACATGGTACCGGCTGAAATCCGCGACAACTTGGTGGATGCTATCTATGCTTGCCACAATGGTGTACTCCGCATGATTCCTACTATTCCTGATACTGTAGAAACTTCGAACAACTTGGCTATCGTGAAGATTGGTGGCGGTAAGGCTGACATCAAGATTTTGTCTCGTAGCTCTCGCGACTCCATGAAGGATTTCTTGAACACAGGTTTGGAAAGCTGCTTCGCTATGGCTGGCATGAACGTGGTTCGCTCGGGCGGTTACTCAGGTTGGGAACCAAACGTTGATTCTCCTATCTTGAAGGCGATGAAGGAAGCTTACCAACAGCAGTTTGGTGTAGAACCTGCCGTTAAGGTGGTTCACGCTGGTTTGGAATGTGGCATCATCGGTGCTACCATGCCGGGTTTGGACATGATTTCATTCGGTCCTACACTCCGTTCTCCTCACTCACCAGACGAACGTTGCTTGATTCCTACCGTACAGAAGTTCTATGACTTCCTCGTGGCTACATTGGCCAATGCTCCGGTAAAGGAATAACTACCAAAGTAAAAGGCTGTTTTTTGCTATCAGCCTTCAAACTTATTGGATAACAATGAATTACGCTGAAGGCAGACCAGGTTTTGCCTTCAGCGTCGTTTCATTTTTGGCGGATTATGACCAAGGAAAAAGTATATTTAAGTTTCGCAAGAACTCTCCCCCTTTTGAAGGGGGCCAGGGGGATGTTTCACTAGTTATGGATTCTTTACTGTCGTATGTAAAACTTTCTCCTGTCCTATGGAACATCCCCCTACCCCCTTCACAAGGGGGATTGAGATAGGTTTTACTTGCGAAAATTGAAAAATATACAAGACCGAAGTAGCACACATATAGATGTATTCGGTCGAAAAAGAAGATTCATAAGTAAATCATCAGTGTTGTTTCGCTGTTCAACGTTGTTGAATCGTTATTCGTCATCGTTGTTTTGCGGTTCAACACTGATGATTAACTTTTGGGACTGCTTAAGGAACACTATGCTTGCAGTTTCATGTGCTTTTACACTTATTTCTACAAACCCACTATGACGGCTCCTTCTCCCGAATGGCGTGCGACTACATCCACGCCACTAGGATGACGAAGGAAGAAAGGTTTTGTTACTTTGGTTGCCAATAACTATCTGCAATCAGAAAAGGATTCCGGAAGTTGGGCACGCGATATCGTAGGAGCATTGAAGACTGGCGATTTGGAACAAGTCCGCAAGCTCCTCAAGGTGGGTACGGTTTTCTCTTCCGAAACAGGAACTATCAATGAATTTAAAGTGATATGACAGAAGGAATTATCCTCCATTATGAAAATGTACATCTGCAAAACCATACTTTTGTTGATTATCAGTAACTTATAAAATTAAAATGTACATCATGGTTTCTTGGAGGTAAAATGAAAACCATCTAACTTTACATCATCAAACAATCCATAAATAATATGATGATGAAAAATTTCTATTTAATCCTGACATGTGCTGCCCTCTGTGCTTGTGGAGGTGGCAACAAGCAACAAAAAGCCTCTGCACATGAAAGTGAATCAACACAAGCACCATTATCATTACCTGTTCTTGACCTACAGAAAAAGTATCCGCAAAAAATCATCAATTTGCAAGATATTGCAGATGTAGAATACATTGTATTGGAAAGTCATAACGAAGCTTTAATATCCGCGCCTTATACAGTCGTAACTGATAGCATGATTATTACTTATAGTCCTTTAGAAGATAATGTCATATTTTTCCAAAGAGATGGAAAGTTTTCTCACAGTTTCAATCGTAAAGGTCAAAGTGGAGAGGAATATACAATGGTAAGTGATATGAGAGTCAATATCGCCACAAAGGAAATTTATATAAACGATAATAGGAAAGGATGTGTACAAGTATATACCTATAATGGAGAATACATACGAACTTTGAAAATAAGAAATGGATCAGGGAATGGCTACATGATAGGATCAATATATAATTGTAACAAATCCAATTTGTTGGCAGAGGACTGGTACAATGTAGATGAAATGAAAGAACAATCGACCAATCACCAGCCTTACTATCGAATTTCAACAAGCGATGGTTCCATAAGTCGGCTTCCATTATTCATTGAAAAAAGAATTAGAGATGGATTCAATTGGTATGATGAGGAATCGGATACATTTGGAGGTATGGGAATCGGTTTTTCTCCTGTAGCATATATCAATGAAGAATTAATTATCGCTGATTTTGGATTGGATACGGTCTATTCTTATAAGGAGAATCTATTAACTCCTATTGCGGTAAGAAAAAACCGGATGAAAAGTGAAGATGTACCGATTATTGCCGGTATTGAAGCCATTACAGACAAGTACTATTTATGGTATGCATGTGAAAAGGATATCAAGAAAACAATATGGCCGGATTGGACTTATCTACAGGACAGACGTACCGGGAATTGTATCCAAACCAAATTGGTGGACAAAAATATTACAGATAAGAAACATCGATTCAGAAGTAGGCCTTCAGCAAACGGTTACACTGTGCCCAAACATCATATCATGCAATACTATCCGGCTTATGTCTTAATAGAATTGTTGGAAGAAGGGAAGTTGCAAGGAGAGTTGAAGGAAATCGCCTCCAAATTAAATGAGGAAGACAATCCTGTTATCATGTTGGCAAAATTTAAATAAAATGGAACTTCAAGGAAAATGGAAACTCGACATACCCAATAAAGAAGTTGAGAACGGACTGAAAACTCTATTGGAATGGTATACACCGGTTTTCTCTTCCGAAACAGGAACAATCAGTGAGTTTGCGGTAAGGGACTAGGACTTTCTGAAGTCTCTGTTGTGCATTCGTCCCAACAATCTTCCTCGTTCGGGACTTTTGTTCTCTTTTTATTGCCCAAAGCACAAAAAACAGCCATTTCATCGAGATTTTCTATATCGGTGACAGGAGTGGTACGACGGTTGCACCACTCCTGCCACCGCATTTGCTCTAACACATAAGGTATTAACTCCTGGTTGCAGGAGTGCAAGGAGTTTTGAGTGAATTCTTCAGAAGTGCATGTTCAATGGAAATACAAGAATTTGGGGAATTATCGGCATTTTGCGGTTACTCCAAAAGTGAAATGTCCATCATGGTCAATATGTGCCAATGATTAAAACATTGAAAGTTAAGTGATTAAATATTTTTTAAGATTTTAAAATGTCCATCGCCTTTCCCTTGTACTTTCCTTTTTAGTACTTAACTTTGCCCCCAAGATAAAGGTTATGAAAGCAAAGCAAGTTTGTTGGGTAGTGATGGCGATAGCATTGGCTGCCTGTTCGGGAAATGAAAAGAGCCGGTTAGTCAGAAATGAAATGAGTCGGTTGGACGACTTGCCGGTAGTGGCACAATCGGTTGAAGTTGGTGGAGAGAAAATGACTGTTTGTGAACTGAATCTATTGAAAGATACGATAGACCTGCCACTGAACTATTGGGTAGATGATTTCGAAACCGTGAAGCTGGATGGGACAGATGAAGCTTTGGTAGGGCAAGGACCGGTATATGTGTCCGATAATTATATCTTGGTAGGAAGGGCGAACAATGTGCCTTGCAAACTTTTTCGGCGTGACGGCTCGTTTGTGGGAAAAGTAGGAAACATTGGTCAAGGTCCAGGAGAATATACGATGATATATGATATGCAAATCGATGAACAGGCGGGTCACGTCTATCTTTTGCCTTGGAATGCTAAGTCCATTTTTGTCTACGATATGAAAGGGCAATACTTGAAGGACATTCCATTGAACAAGAAATACGAGAAAATGATTGTTCCGAAAGGCAAGTTCAAAGTAGATGCTGCAAGGAATCGAGTGGCGGTAATGCTGCTTCCGTTCGATTATTTGCCTGTGGTGGCTTGGGTACAGGATATGGAAGGGAATTTTATCAATGAAGTGCCCATGAATCATTTAAAAGTAAAACCGGACTTCAGCAATGAAGTGGTATCAACAAAGGCTGCATCGGATGCTTTGGATGTCTTTCTTTCTACGTTTTGGGAGTTACGAAAGGATACCTTGTATCATCTGAATATAGAAGATGGAAAGTTGCATCCGAAGTTTACGATGAACTTAGGACAGAGGAAAATTGCCATACACGATTATCATGAATTTCCTAGACATTATGTAGGTGCATTGACCAATCCGGTGCAAGTGGGTGATAGAACATATCAAACCGAGGGAGAAGCCTTTTTTATGGTGGATAAAGTGAGCAAGAAAGGAACATTCTTTCGTGTAGGTAATGATTTCTTGGATAACGAACCTATTAAATATATGCCTTTCCATTGCAGCAATGGGTATTTCACCCAGAACATCGAGCCTGCCGTCTTGATAGAACGCTTGGAAAAAGGACTGAAAAACAATCCGGACGAGGCAAGACGGAAGAAGATGGAAGCATTGATGAAAACCATCGACGAGGATGACAACAACTACATCTTCATCGGCAAGTTGAAGACGGATTTATAAACTGAAAAATATAGAAAGATGAACAACGAATTCCTGAAGGAACAATTGGACGAATTTCTACAAACCCACTATGACGGCTCCTTCTCCCGAATGGCGTGCGACTACATCCACGCCACTGGGATGACGAAGGAAGAAGTGGAAGCTTTGTTGGAAGCGATGAAGGATATGACAAAAATAATCACTAAAATGAAAGAACAATGAAAAGAGTATTATTCTATCTGTCGGCTTTGATTGTTTTGGGTGCTTGCTCCAATAACACTAAAGAAGTGAAAGAAGAAAAGAATGTCATCCACTTGGCGGAAGCGATTGAAAATCCAGTCAAGATGAATCTGTCCGAAATAGTGGACAGCATTGTATTCGTACCTATTAGTAGCAAAGAAGCATTCATTCGGGATCCACAATTGATTTCCTATTCCAAGCCTTATCTGATGGTTTACCCGGGTTCTATTTTTAATATGCAAGGACAATTTGTAGGAAGTATCGGTTCAATTGGGCAAGGCCCAGGAGAAGAATGCAATATTGATGGTTACAATAATTTTTATGATGAACAGCAGAATAATTTTTATACAATAGGGTACAAAATCATTCAATTTGATAAAGAAAGAAAATTTACGGGAAAAGAAGTGCAAATAACTTTCCGAGATAAAACGAATGGTGACAAATTGACGAAAGGATTGTCTTCTCCTTACGCTTTCTTGCGCTCTGGTAAGTATAATGTAGTCATTAATTTTCCTGATTCAGCGTTTTGGATAAATGAAGATTTACAGATTGTAAAAAAAGTACGGCTCATACCTGAAGACTTATTCTCAAATAGTCCCGGTGGCAGAATTTCAATGCCTTATACCTTTTCTACCAACAATGATACAACGATATTCTTCAATTGTTTTACGGATAAACTGTATTCTGTAACAGAAGATGGAATCAATGAAAGATGGAAGATAAATATTGGCAAAGCCAAGGCAGACAACCGTTGTTTCTTGAATTACGAAAAAGAATTAATCGAAGATGAAATGGCGAAAATCGTCAGATCTTCTTCCAGGGATATTTCTTCGATGAAGACTATTGCGGAAAACAGTAAATTGGCTGAACTGATAGACGGAAAAAAATGGATAGGACGTGCATGGGAAACAGGCCGGTATGTCATGATGTATTGGAAAGACCTTTTGGCTTTTCCTGAATTCAGGACAGGCAAGAACCTGACTTACTGGGCTGTCTATGACAAACGGACAAAAGAAACGAAAGCTGTCAGCTATCT
>SUXY01000049.1 GCA_015060705.1 Bacteroides sp.
AAGGTATTGAGCGTAGAAGAATTGCTTTATGCAGCAACTTTGACAAACGACAAGGCTCGTCAAGAAGCTATCTTCAACAAGACAGTTCAATTGTTCCCGAACGATTTCCGCGCATACAACAACTTGGGTGAAATGGCATTCGCTGCTGGTGATGCTGCTAAGGCAGAATCTTACTTCAAGCAAGCTGCTGCCAAGAACGCTAATGCTCCTGAAGTAAACGCTAACCTCGGTTTGTGCGAATTGGTTAAGAACAACGTAGCTGCTGCTGAAACATTCTTGGGTAAGGCTACAGGCGCTAACGCTGCTAACGAAGCATTGGGTAACTTGTACATCAAGCAAGGTCAATACCAAAGAGCTGTCAACGCTTTTGGCGATGCTAAGACTAACAGTGCTGCTCAGGCTCAAATCTTGGCTAAGGACTACAACAAGGCTAAGGCTACTTTGGAAGCAATCAAGGATAAGGACGCTATGACAGACTATTTGATGGCTATCGTAGGTGCTCGCACTAACAATGAATCATTGGTGAAGAGCAGCATCAAGAGCGCTATCGCTAAGGATGCTTCTTTGGCTACTAAGGCTGCTAACGACCGCGAATTCGCTAAGTTCGCAAGCGCTTTGAAGTAATTCAGACTAAACATATGAAAACAGGATACTCACACAGGGTATCCTGTTTTTTTATACAAAAAAGTTGTACCAAATAAGGCTTCATCCATACAAAATATGTATTTTAGCGCAAAATTTGCAACAATGAGAAAAACAATCTACTTTCTGCTCGCTTTAACCATGATAATTGCAAGTTGCAGCGATGAGAGAACTAACTTTACCCTTAAAGGAGAAATCAGCGGACTTGCCTCTGATACGCTATTGGTGTATTATCAAGTACCTGAATATAAACTAGACACCATTGTCTGCCAAAAAGGAATCTTTGAATATTCAATTGAGCCAGACACTACAACCATGTTCTCACTTATCTTTAATGCAGAACAATCTTTACCCGTTTTTGCAGAGAAAGGACAAACCGTTCAAGTAAAAGGTTCCATACAAGAATTAGAGATTCAAGGAAAAGGCGAAAACAAACTGATGAATGAAATTCTTGTTTTATTAAAAAACACTCCTGAAAATAAAACAATGCATGTAGTGGATTCGCTTATCCAAACAAACAATGAATCATTTACCAACCTTTATTTAATAGACAAATATTATAAAGAAAGCCAATCCAGCTATAAACATTTGGAGGAACTTATCGAAAGCCAAAGTGGGATCATCAAAGACACTCCTTACATCATGCTTCTACAACCGAAAGTAGAAAACCAAAACAATACCAGTAGAGCCCAAAGTGTACATTCATTGTCCGGGAAAGACCGAAAAGGAGAAAATTTCAAATGGAATGACATCCGTGATAAATATATTTTGATTGACTTTTGGGCTAGTTGGCATCCACAAAGTGTTTCAGAACAAGATTCCCTACAATCCGTCATTAAGGCTTTAAAGAAAGAAAAATTCATCATTTGCAGTCTTTCATTGGATTTAAATAAAGAAGCATGGTTGAAAGCATCTGATAGAGATACGACTCAATGGAAACAGATATGCGACTTCAACGGATGGAATCATCCTTTGATTAAAGGACAAAATATCCAATCATTACCAAGTAACCTTCTCTTGGATAAGCGTAAACGTATCATAGCACGTGACATCCGAGGTCAAGAATTGATTGATAAGGTGAAAGACCTCATCAAGAAAGACAAAGAAGAAGAGAAGAAGAAAAAAGAATTAAAAAAGAAACGTAAATTATAATTAATAACCCATACAACTAAACGCCTATGTTAGTTAAAGTATTTGGTGCAGCAGTACAAGGTATTGATGCCACCATCGTTACCATCGAAGTAAATAGTTCTAGAGGTATTAAATTCTTTTTAGTAGGTCTACCCGATTCTGCTGTAAAAGAAAGTCATGAACGCATAATTTCTGCCCTTCAAGTGAATGGATATAGATTCCCTTCCCGACAGATTGTAGTTAACATGGCTCCTGCTGATATCCGAAAAGAAGGCTCTTCTTATGACCTTCCGTTGGCGATTGGAATCTTAGCCTCTGCAGAAGTCGTTAAGACAGACAAACTCAACAATTACCTCATAATTGGAGAATTAAGTCTAGACGGAAGTCTACAACCTATCAAGGGCGCCTTGCCTATTGCCATCAGTGCCCGTGCTCAAGGATTCAAAGGTTTTATTTTGCCTAAACAAAATGCCAAAGAGGCTGCAGTAGTAAATAATCTACAAGTATATGGCGTAGAAAACATCAAGGAAGTCATTGAATTCTTCAATGGTGAACGTGAATTAGAGACCACAATAGTTCATACCCGAGAAGAATTTTTCCAGCACCAAGATAATTTTTCTTATGACTTTGCCGATGTCAAAGGTCAGGAAAGTGTGAAGCGAGCACTAGAAGTAGCAGCCGCTGGTGGGCACAACCTAATTATGATCGGATCTCCTGGCAGTGGTAAATCCATGATGGCCAAACGATTACCCAGCATCCTTCCTCCACTAACCTTGGCAGAGAGCCTAGAGACTACCAAGATTCATTCCGTAGCAGGGAAATTGAATAAAAATGATTCGTTGATTGCTACCCGACCCTTCCGAAGTCCACATCATACCATCTCCCAAGTAGCTATGGTAGGAGGCGGAAGTAATCCTCAACCCGGAGAAATCAGTCTTGCTCACAATGGCCTTTTATTCCTGGATGAACTTCCAGAATTTTCTCGAAGTGTATTGGAAGTACTTCGTCAACCATTGGAAGACAGGCACATATCCATCTCCCGAGCCAAATACAGTCTAGATTACCCTTCCAGCTTTATGCTGGTAGCTTCCATGAACCCATGTCCGTGTGGTTACTACACGCATCCAACCAAGCCATGTGTATGTAATCCCGGCCAAGTACACCGATACCTCAATCGGATATCAGGCCCCTTATTGGATAGAATAGACATTCAGATTGAAATTGTTCCCGTACCTTTCGAGAAGATGGCCGAACAGAAAGCCGGTGAAAACAGTGCTACCATCCGTGAAAGAGTTGTCAAGGCGCGAAAAATACAAGAAGAACGGTTTACCAATCACCCTGGCATCCATTGTAATGCTCAAATGGAAAGCAAACTGATTCAACTATATGCAGCTCCCGACAAGCAAGGCCTTCTTTTGCTTCGTAATGCCATGACTAGGCTGAACCTATCCGCACGAGCCTACGACAGAATTCTGAAAGTAGCCCGCACCATAGCCGATTTGGAAGGCAGCGAAGCTATCCGGCCTCATCACTTGGCAGAAGCCATCGGATATCGGAATTTGGATAGGGATAATTGGGGAGGATAAAAATAACTCGCAATTATAGTTTATTTTTCAGCGATACGATGTATCTTTGCATGCACATCAATGAATTAAAAGAAAAAAGATATATATATATGGAAAAAAACTTCAAAAGAACCACCGTTACCTCGGCGCTTCCGTATGCCAATGGTCCGGTACACATCGGTCACTTGGCGGGTGTTTATGTTCCTGCCGACATCTATGTACGCTACCTCCGTTTGAAGAAGGAAGACGTACTTTTCATTGGCGGCTCCGATGAACACGGAGTACCTATTACTATCCGTGCCAAGAAAGAAGGCATTACTCCACAAGACGTGGTAGACCGTTATCATACATTAATCAAGGATTCATTCAAGGAATTCGGTATTTCCTTCGATGTGTACTCACGTACTACATCAAACACCCATCATGGCTTGGCATCAGATTTCTTCCGCAAGCTGTACGACAAGGGTGAATTTGTGGAAAAGACTTCCATGCAATACTACGACGAAGAAGCCAAGCAGTTCTTGGCCGACCGTTATATCACCGGTGAATGTCCACATTGCCATGCAGAAGGTGCTTACGGCGACCAATGCGAAAAGTGCGGTACTTCCCTCTCACCAACCGACTTGATTAACCCAAAGAGTGCCATCAGCGGTAGCCAACCGGTGATGAAGGAAACCAAGCACTGGTACCTTCCACTTGACAAGCACGAAAGCTGGTTGCGTCAATGGATTCTGGAAGACCACAAGGAATGGCGTCCGAATGTCTATGGCCAATGCAAGAGCTGGCTCGACATGGGCTTACAACCTCGTGCCGTAAGCCGTGACCTTGATTGGGGTATTCCAGTACCGGTAGAAGGTGCTGAAGGTAAAGTGCTCTATGTATGGTTCGATGCTCCTATCGGCTACATCAGCAATACCAAGGAATTGCTTCCTGACACATGGGAAACTTGGTGGAAAGACCCAGAAACACGCCTTATCCACTTCATTGGTAAGGACAATATCGTGTTCCACTGTATCGTGTTCCCGGCCATGTTGAAGGCAGAAGGTAGCTATATCTTGCCGGACAATGTTCCGAGCAACGAATTCTTGAACTTGGAAGACGACAAGATTTCGACTTCACGCAACTGGGCAGTATGGTTGCACGAATACTTGGTGGATTTCCCAGGCAAGCAAGACGTACTTCGTTATGTATTGACAGCCAATGCACCTGAAACCAAGGACAATAACTTCACTTGGAAAGATTTCCAAGCTCGCAATAACAACGAATTGGTAGCTGTATATGGTAACTTCGTGAACCGTGCTTTGCAACTCACCAAGAAATATTATGATGGAGTCGTTCCTGCATGTGGTGAATTGACCGACTACGATAAGGAAACCTTGAAGGAATTCTCGGATGTAAAGCAGGAAGTAGAAAAGTTACTCGATGTATTCAAGTTCCGCGATGCACAGAAGGAAGCCATGAATTTGGCACGTATCGGTAACAAGTACTTAGCCGACTGCGAACCTTGGAAGGTAATCAAGACTGACCCTGAACGTGTGAAGACCATTCTTCATATCTCCTTGCAATTGGTAGCCAACTTGGCCATTGCCTTTGAACCGTTCTTGCCGTTCAGCAGCGAAAAGCTCCGCAAGATGTTGAACATGGAAACCTTCGAATGGAACCAATTGGGTAACACTGACTTGCTCAAGGCAGGTCATCAATTGGGCGAACCAGCTTTGTTGTTCGACAAGATAGAAGACAGCGCCATCGATGCACAGATGCAACGTTTGGAAGACATCAAGAAATTGAACGAAGCAGCCGCTTACAAGGCCAACCCTATCAAGCCGACCATTGCTTTCGAAGACTTCGAAAAATTGGATATCCGTGTTGGTAAGGTATTGGAATGCGAAGCTGTACCTAAGATGAAAAAATTGTTGAAGTTCAAGATTGCCGACGGATTGGAAAACCGTACCATCATCAGTGGTATCGCACAGCACTACAAACCGGAAGAATTGGTAGGCAAGCAAGTCTTGTTCATTGCCAACCTGGCTCCACGCCAGTTCAAGAACGGCTTGGTAAGCGAAGGTATGATTCTGAGTGCTGAAAATTACGACGGCACACTGGCGGTTACTTCCCTCTTGAAAGAAGTAGCTCCAGGTAGCGAAGTGAAATGACAGAGCAATCGTTAAAAGATAAAACAGCTAAAGGACTCTTTTGGGGAGGTTTGAGCAACGGTGTACAACAGTTGCTCAACCTCTTTTTTGGTATATTCCTAGCCCGTCTGCTCACTCAGGAAGACTATGGGATGGTTGGAGTCCTCAGCATTTTTTCACTCATTGCCTCTGCCATCCAAGAAAGCGGCTTCATCTCCGCATTGGCTAATCGAAAAGAAATCAAGCACGAAGACTACAATGCCGTCTTTTGGTTCAGTACATTGGCAGGACTGACCATGTATCTGATTCTTTTTGTTTGCGCACCACTCATAGCCCAATTTTTCCATACACCGGAACTTACTCCACTAGCCCGTTACTCCTTCTTAGGTTTCCTGATTTCCAGTACTGGAGTCGCACATAGCGCCTATTTGTTCCGTACCCTACAAGTGAAACAAAGGGCCATGGCTTCCGTCATCGGATTGCTATTATCGGGAACTGTTGGGGTTACATTGGCTTATTATGGATTCGCCTATTGGGGAATTGCGACGCAAAGTCTGGTCTATATAGCCACTACAACATCTTGTTTCTGGTACTTTTCACCTTGGAGACCGACATTCCATTTTGACTTCTCCCCTTTGAAACAGATGTTTGCATTCAGTAGCAAGCTATTGATTACCAATATCTGCCATCATGTAAACAACAATATCTTTTCCCTCATCCTCGGTAAGTTCTACAACGTTTCCGATGTAGGGAACTACAACCAGGCCAATAAATGGAATGCCATGGGACATTCTTTCATCCACGGCATGGTCAACAGCGTAGCACAACCGGTCCTGGCCCAAGTAGCCGATGACAAAGAACGCCAACTACGGGTCTTCCGCCGCATGATGCGTTTCACCTGCTTCATCTCTTTCCCCACCTTGTTCGGACTATCGCTTACCGCTCCCGAACTGATTACCATTGCCATTACCGAGCGATGGATAGAAAGTGCCAAGATTTTACAACTGCTTTGTATCAGTGGCGCATTCATTCCCATCATCGGACTTTGCAGCAATTTAGTCATCAGCAAAGGGAAATCCAACATTTACATGTGGAACACCCTTTGTCTAGTCATCATCCAACTAATAACAGCATTGTTGCTCTACCCATTCGGTATCCACACCATGGTTATTGCTTATGTAATCATCAACATCGCATGGCTGTTTATCTGGAACTATTTTGTACATCAAGAAATAGGCTATCGGTTGGTCGACTTGTTGAAAGACCTGCTTCCTTACCTGTTCATTGCAGGTGGAACCATGGTGGCAACCTACTTTGCAACCGCCGATTGTACCCATATTTACATGCGTTTCATCGCTAAAATCGGTATGGCAGTCGCCATGTATACAGCAATGATGTGGCTCAGCGGTTCCGTTACATTCAAAGAGAGTATCCAATATTTAAAGAAAAAAGCATGAAAGTATTGGTTATTATTGTATCCTACAATTTCGAGCGTTGGATAGATCGCTGCTTAGGAAGTCTTCGCTCGTCTGTACATCCGGTAGATACCGTGGTGATAGACAACGCATCCCACGACCAAACGCTCCAACGAATCAAGCAGGACTACCCGGAAATACATTTGATAGAAAGCAAGACCAACTTAGGTTTTGGACGGGCCAACAACATCGGCATGGAGATAGCCTTGACCGAAGGATACACCCATGTTTTCTTGCTGAACCAGGATGCCTGGATAGAACCGGATACCATCGGTACCTTAGTCGGACTCAGTGAACAGTACCCCTCATACGGTATCCTCTCCCCGGTTCACCTGACAGGAAAGGGAGATAAACCCGATCCGGGATTCGGACATTATGCCCAACTCCAAACCCTGCAATCATTGCCTTCAGACGATATTCTTCCCTTGCCATTCGTCAATGCTGCTTTCTGGATGATTCCAGCCAGCGTACTTCAAAAGGTCGGTGGATTCTGTCCTTTGTTCTATCACTATGGCGAAGACAAGGACTTTGTCAACCGGTTGCATTATCATCAATACCAAATAGGCTATTCTCCGAACGTATTCGGCAACCACGACCGGGAATATCGACCGATGACCACCGAAGGATTCCTTCGGACAGAATACGTCTACCACCTTTCCGAATTTGCCAACATCAACTATCCTTGGATAAAGGCCTTCGGATACAGTGTCTTGGCAGTCCTAAAGAAAGCCATGACCTCCTTATTCGCTGGAAAGTTCCAGTTAAGCAAGGATTACCTGCGCATGGGATTCCGACTGCTCTGCCGTAGCGTTGAAATCCATTCCTATCGAAAAACAAACCGATTGTCCCACCCTCATTATATCCAGAAATGATGACTTGTGCCCCTATCCTCCTGTTCGTATACAATCGGCCGGAACATACCCGCCGTTGCATTGAAAGCCTGACACGAAATGCCCTCGCTGCGGACTCAACGCTCTACATCTATGCCGACGGAGCCAAAGATACTACCCAACAGTCGGCTGTTGATGAAGTGAGAAGCTACCTCCGTACGATAAGGGGATTCAAGACCGTGAACCTGATTGAAAGAAAGGGAAACTGGGGATTGGCACGCAACATCATCGATGGAGTAACCACTCAACTCAACCGTTACGGAAAAGTAATTGTGCTGGAAGATGATTTGGTGGTAGCACCCTACTTTCTTCAATTTATGAACGATGCCTTGGAAACTTACAAGGACGAACCAAAGGTAGGTCACATCCAAGCCTGCGATTTTACGCAAGACCCTTCCCTACCCGAGACCTTCCTCATCAAATGGACCGGCAGTTGGGGATGGGCTACCTGGGAAAGAGCCTGGAAACACTTCAACCCGGACGGAAAAGCCTTGTTGGAAGAGCTGGAACAACGCAAGCTGACCTATACCTTCGATTTCAACGGGAAATACGGCTTCACCCGCATGCTCCGCCGGCAGATTGAGGGGAAAAACAATTCCTGGGCCATCCGATGGAACGCCAGTCTTTTCTTGAAAGACATCCTGTCCCTGAATGTAGGCCGTTCATTGGTTCAGAACGAAGGGTTCGACGGAAGTGGAACCAACTGTGGTGGCGGCGGACTTTATGCCTCCAACCTCCATTTAGCTCCCCTACCTGTGCAGAAGATCTCCCCTATCGAAGAAAACAAAGCAGCTCGACAAGCCTTTGTCCGTTACTATGCCCGGACCAATTCTTTCTGGGCCAAAGCCATCCGACGCATCAAACGGACACTAAAAGGCGATTTCAGAGCATAAAAAATGCCTACGAAAAGAAACAATTCTCATGAAAAAAAGTAACTTTGCATAAACTTTATAGACCATGAGAGTACTAATCGTCAATACATCCGAAAGACTGGGTGGTGCAGCCATTGCAGCCAACCGCCTGATGGATGCCCTCCGGAATAATGGCATTCAAGCCAAGATGTTGGTCCGCGACAAGCAAACCGACCAGATTACCGTCATCGGACTGAAAAAGTCCTTGTGGCAGATTTGGCAGTTTGTGTGGGAACGTATTCTCATTTGGAAAGCCAATCATTTCAAGAAGCACAACCTTTTTGCAGTAGACATTGCCAATACCGGCACTGACATTACCCTATTGCCCGAATTCCAGCAAGCGGAGATTATCCATTTGCATTGGATCAACCAAGGTATGCTCTCCTTGAAAGACCTCCGGAAGATACTCCTGTCCGGAAAGCCGGTGGTATGGACCATGCACGACATGTGGCCTTGTACCGGTATTTGTCATCATGCCCGCGAATGCAACAAATACCATCAGGAATGTCAATACTGCCCTTATATCTATAAAGGTGGAAGCAAAAAGGACATTTCCTACCAAGTATTCAAAAGCAAGCAAAAGCTTTACCAACTTGCTCCCATTACCTTTATCACCTGTAGCCAATGGCTAAAGGAAAGAGCCAGTCAAAGTGCCTTGCTGACTAACCACTCAATCATCAACATTCCGAACCCGATCAATACCGGTTTGTTCAAACCAAGAAACAAGCAAGACGCCCGCCAGAAGCGGAATCTTCCATCCGATAAGAAGCTCATCCTCTTCGGTTCAGCCAAGATTACCGACAAGCGGAAGGGCATTGATTACTTCATCGAGTCCTGCAAGATTCTGGCCGAAAAGTATCCGGAAGTTGTCAAGGAATGGGGTGTCGTAGTGTATGGCAAGGAGTCGGAACAACTGAAATCATTGGTTCCGTTCGAAGTATATCCACTCAACTACATCAGCAGTGAAAAGGAACTGGTCGACATTTACAATGCCGTCGATTTGTTCGTTAACCCATCGTTGGAAGAGAATCTCC
Source organism: Bacteroides sp. (assembly GCA_015060705.1). GTDB lineage: Bacteria > Bacteroidota > Bacteroidia > Bacteroidales > Bacteroidaceae > Phocaeicola. Next base: position 9,781 of record SUXY01000049.1, read on the forward strand.
CCAACACCATCATGGAAGCCATGGCTTGCGGCATTCCTTGTGTAGGATTTAATGTAGGCGGTATCCCGGAAATGATCGACCACCTGCACAATGGTTATGTAGCCGATTACAAGTCGGCCGAAGACTTTGCCAACGGCATTCATTGGGCTTTGAGTGAAGGCGAATACCCATCCTTGAGCGAGGCTGCCTGCCGAAAGGTCCTCACCTCCTACTCGGAAAGTGCGATTGCCAAGAAATACATCGAAGTATATAACAAGCTAACTGGAAACAATGATTAACCATCCACATCCCAAGTTTTCAATCATTACCGTGACGTACAATGCCGGTAAGGTATTGGAAGACACCATACAGAGCGTCATTTTCCAGACCTATCGGAATGTGGAATACATCATTGTCGACGGAGGTTCTACCGATCATACCCTCGAAGTAGCCAACAAATACCGGGACCGCATCAGCAAGATAGTCAGCGAACCCGACAAAGGATTGTACGATGCCATGAACAAAGGGATTCGACTGGCTACCGGCGATTATCTCTGTTTTCTCAATGCAGGCGATGAGCTTCACGAAAACGAAACGCTGCAAAAAATGGTGCATACCTTGAATGCCAACCAACTCCCCGATGTCATATACGGAGAAACAGCCATCGTAGACGAACAAGGACATTTTCTCCACATGCGTCGCCTCTCCGCTCCCAAACAGCTTCATTGGAAGAGCTTCAAACAAGGAATGTTGGTTTGCCACCAAGCCTTTTTTGCCCGTCGGGAATTGGCTGTAGCCCACCCATACGACCTGCAATACCGCTTCTCTGCCGACTTCGATTGGTGCATCCGCATCATGAAGCAGTCGCAATATCTACACAATACCGGACTAATCTTGGTTGATTATTTGAACGAAGGCATGACCACCCGCAACCACAAAGCCTCTTTAAAGGAACGCTTCCGCATCATGGCGAAGCATTATGGTTGGCTAAGTACGGTTTTACATCATGGATGGTTTGTTGTCCGTACCATTTACAAGAAGTGATGCATTTTTTTGAAAAATAAATCGTTAAGAATCATTGCGGTATGAAATAGATTCCTTATCTTTGCACCCGCAAATTTAAGTTATATATCAAAAAATCTAAGTAATTATGTATTTAGACGCAGCAAAAAAACAAGAAATCTTTGAAAAGTACGGAAAGTCTAACACTGATACTGGCTCAGCTGAAGCGCAGATTGCATTGTTTTCATACCGTATTTCTCACCTGACTGAGCACCTTAAGCTCAACAGAAAAGATTATAGCACTGAAAGAGCATTGACAACTTTGGTAGGTAAGCGTCGTGCTTTGTTGAACTACCTCAAGGATCGCGATATCAACAGATACCGTGCTATCGTTAAGGCTCTTGGCTTGCGTAAGTAATTTCTTGCTTACGGCGAAGACATTAAAAAACCTCGGTTTCATCGAAGAAACCGAGGTTTTTTGTTTTTATTTGCTTGGATAAACCAGATTGTCTTCTGTCATCTGTTCCAATACTTCGTGCAGGTACTTGGCCGATTCCCACTTGGCCATCGGGAGGTCGTGAAGCAGGTAGTTGCCGCAATCCTTCGGAGCAGTTCCCGGTACTTCGCCTTCAAATTCGGCTACGAAACGGAAGGTTTCCTGCATCAGCTCTACAATGTCCTTCGATTCCAGATCACCTTTCATCAACAGGTAGTTGCCAGTCAGGCAGCCCATCGGTCCCCAGTAGACAATCTTGTCTGCCCAAGTAGGGTGGTTGCGGAGATAGGTAGCCGCCAAATGTTCGATGGTGTGGAGAGCACCCTGTCCCAAAGCCGGTTCACGGTTAGGTTCCTTCATGCGGATGTCGAAAGTCGTAACGACTTCGTCGCCAAGCTGGTCTTTGCGGGATACATAGATGCCGCGCAACAGACGGATGTGGTCAATTGTAAAACTTGGTATAGTCTTCATATATTCATTATTTTTAATTGTCATTCAGAGCGAAGCGAAGACGAGTTGTTGAGGACTCTGTCCGAAAAATCTCGAATACATCCACGTTTATGTTTCCGAGATTCTTCACTACACTTCGTTTCGTTCTGAATGACAATTTGCGTTAACATGTATTTAAAATCAAATTCGATGAGGAAGCGAATCGAGGAACGCCTTGGTCACACCAAACGAGCGGTCCGCCATTTCTCCCCAGAAATTGGTGTATTGTTCCCAATGGTTTTCAGCACCCGGGGTATCGCTGATGATACGGAAGCTGATGAACGGCACCTGATAGATGTGGCAGATCTGGGCAATGGAAGCCGATTCCATATCGACGGCAAGCCCTTCGGGGAAGTTGCCCTTGATTTCATTCAGTTCCTTCCGGTCGGTGATGAACTTGTCGCCGGTGCAGATCAAACCCCCATGGATGGCTGTGTCGGTATCCAATGACATGGCACAGTCGAACAAGGTCTTATGGCCTTCGAAGACAGCCGGCATCCCCTGAATCTGTCCGTAGGCATTGCCGTCACCGCACCATACATCGTGGTAGACAATGTGTGAACTGGCCACCACATCCATGACCTTCAGGCAAGTATCGATACCGCCTGCTACACCGGTGCTGATGATGCAATCCGGTTGGTAATTGCGGATCAGTTCCACGGCACCCGCTGCAGCGTTCACCTTTCCGATGCCGCATTGAGTGAGGATAATCGTATTATTCTTGATCTTTCCTACGGTATACGCGTAGATACCTTCGGTATGTTCCTGCTTTTCTTCCAGCAGTTGGGCCACTTGCCGGTGTTCCGAACTCATGGCAGTAATGATTCCTATTTTCATAAAAAAGTTTTATTTCAAATGCAAATGTAGGCAAATTTTAGGAGTTATCGTATCTTTGCACGTTGAATATAAAAAGATTTAAGGTTATGAATGCATTCAAGAGAATTCTCCCCGATATCATCGCCATCGTAGTGTTTGCGGTTATCTCGTTCGCTTACTTCTGTCCTGCGGTCACCGAAGGACGTATTCTTTCCCAGCACGACTCGGTAGCGGGCATCGGTGCCGGACAGGAAGGAAAGGAATACCTGGAGCGGACCGGTGAACGGACCCGTTGGACAAACTCCATCTTCGGCGGTATGCCGACGTATCAGATGGCACCCAGCTACGACTCGACTGACTGGTTGAAGGGCATCGAGAATCTCTATCACCTGTACTTGCCGACTTATGTCTGGTACGTGTTTGTGATGCTGCTGGGATTCTATATCCTGCTCCGTGCATTCAACTTCAAGGTGTGGATGGCAGGATTGGGCGCCATTGTCTGGGCCTTCTCGTCCTACTTCTTCATCATCATTGCTGCCGGACACATCTGGAAATTCATTACCTTGGCCTACATACCGCCTACCATTGCGGGGATGGTGCTTTGCTATCGTGGCAAGTACTTGTGGGGCGGACTCGTGACTGCCCTCTTTGTGGCGTTGCAGATTTCGTCCAACCACGTGCAGATGAGCTATTACTTCCTGTTCGTGATGCTGTTCATGGCGATTGCCTATGGGGTACAAGCCTATCAGCAGAAGACGTTGGCAGATTTTTGGAAGTCGACCGGTGTATTGGTGGCAGCGGGTATCCTGGGTATCTTCATCAACCTGTCCAACCTTTACCATACGTATGAATACAGCAAGGAATCCATGCGCGGCAAGAGCGAGTTGGTGAAAGAGAATTCCGCCAACCAGACAGGTAGCGGACTGGAACGTGACTACATTACCCAATGGAGTTACGGCATTGGCGAAACCTTCTCCTTGATGGTGCCGAATGTCAAGGGTGGTGCTTCTGTTCCTTTGGCAGCCAACGAGAAAGCCATGGAGAAAGCCAACCCGATGTATGGCAGCATCTATAGCCAGTTGGGCCAATATTGGGGCGAACAACCGGGTACATCAGGACCGGTCTACGTGGGTGCTTTCGTCATGTTCCTGTTCATTTTGGGGCTATTCATCGTGAAAACCCCGATGAAATGGGCACTTTTGGCAGCTACCGTTTTGTCTATCCTCCTTTCGTGGGGAAAGAACTTCATGGGCTTCACCGACTTCTTTATCGACTATGTACCGATGTACAATAAGTTCCGTGCGGTATCTTCCATCTTGGTCATCGCTGAGTTCACCATCCCTTTGTTGGCAATGCTGGCCTTGAAGGAAGTGGTATCCACTCCGAAGCTGTTGCAGGAACGCCGCAAGGATTTCCTTATTAGCTTTGCCTTAACCGGTGGTTTGGCTCTCTTGTTCGCCTTGGTACCGAAGGTCTTCTTCTCCTCGTATGTATCGACCATGGAGATGAATGCCCTGCAAAGCATTCCAGCCGAACAATTAGTACCGTTGTTGGCCAATCTGGAAGAAGTACGCATGAGCCTGTTCACTTCGGATGCATGGCGCAGCTTCTTCATCATCTTAATCGGTACCGGCCTGTTATGGGCATATGGCATGGGCAAGCTGAAGCAAATAACCTTGATTGGTGCCTTGGCCGTGCTTTGCTTGGTGGATATGTGGGACGTGAACAAGCGTTATCTATACGATGAGCAGTTTGTGGAAAAGCAGCAGCAGACCCAAAGCTTCCAACAGACCGAAACTGATAAGCTGATCTTGCAGGACGAAGCCTTGGATTATCGTGTCCTGAACCTGGCATCGAACACGTTCAACGAAAACAATACCGCTTACTGGCACAAGAGTGTAGGTGGATATCATGCCGCCAAGCTCCGTCGCTACCAGGAAATGATTGAAGAGCATATTTCGGGTGAAATGCAGGGCTTATATAAGGCGGTAGCCGATGCTGGTGGTGAAATGGAATTGCTGAATCCGGCCGACTTTCCGGTACTGAACATGCTCAATACCCGTTACTTCATCTTCCCGCTCCAAGGCGGCCAAACCGTACCTTTGCTCAACCCGTTTGCTAGGGGCAATGCCTGGTTTGTGAACGATGTGAAGTATGTGAATAGTGCCAATGAAGAGATAGAAGCCATCCACGAACTGGATCCGGCTCATCAAGCGGTAGTAGACAAGAAGTTCCAGGAAGCGATTCAACCGATGGCTTCCGACTCGACAGCCACCATTCAGTTGGTAGCCTACGAACCGAACTACTTGAAGTACGAAGTAAACTCCGAAAAGGGTGGAACCGTGGTATTCTCTGAAATCTATTATCCGGGGTGGCAATCCACCATCGATGGTCAGCCGGCACCTCACGGACGTGCCAACTACATTCTCCGTGCGATGAATGTACCGGCAGGCAAGCATACGGTAGAATTCACCTTCGACCCAGCTTCCTTGCACACCACAGAAACCATTGCGTTTGTGGCGTTGGGATTATTGGTGTTGTTGGCGGTAGTTGCCGGGTACTTTGCGTGGAAGAAGAAATAGTGTAGAGAAAAATAGTAAAGAACCATCATTTCTCGCTGAAAAATACTACCTTTGCACCCAAATATATAGGTATAGTATGCAAGATATCAGAAACATTGCCATCATTGCCCACGTTGACCATGGTAAGACTACCCTTGTGGACAAGATGATGTTGGCGGGACACTTGTTCCGCAACGACCAGACCAATGGTGAATTAGTATTGGATAACAACGACTTGGAACGCGAAAGAGGGATAACCATCCTCTCGAAGAACGTTTCCATCAATTATAACGGTACCAAAATCAATATCATCGACACTCCGGGGCACGCTGACTTCGGTGGTGAAGTGGAACGTGTGTTGAACATGGCCGACGGCTGCATCTTGTTGGTCGATGCTTTTGAAGGTCCGATGCCTCAAACACGATTCGTGCTCCAAAAGGCTTTGCAAATCGGCTTGAAGCCTATCGTAGTAGTAAACAAGGTGGACAAACCGAACTGCCGTCCGGAAGAAGTGTACGAAATGGTATTCGACTTGATGTTCAGCCTTAATGCTACTGAAGACCAGTTGGACTTCCCGGTAATCTATGGTTCTGCCAAGAACAACTGGATGAGCGAAGACTGGCAAGCTCCAACCGACAGCCTCACTCCGTTGCTTGACACCATCGTGAAGCATATCCCGGCTCCAAAACAATTGGAAGGTACTCCGCAAATGCTGATTACTTCCCTCGACTACTCGGCTTATACCGGTCGTATCGCTGTGGGCCGTGTACACCGTGGTACTTTGAAAGAAGGCATGAACATTACCTTGGCCAAGCGTGACGGTACTCTCGTGAAATCAAAAATCAAGGAACTGAATACCTTCGAAGGTTTGGGCCGCAAGAAGGTTGAATCGGTATCTTCAGGCGATATCTGTGCCATCATCGGTGTAGAAGGCTTCGAAATCGGTGATACCATCTGCGACTTCGAGAATCCGGAAGCATTGCCACCAATCGCCATCGACGAACCGACCATGAGCATGCTTTTCACCATCAACGACTCTCCATTCTTCGGTAAGGAAGGTAAGTTTGTGACTTCCCGTCACATCCACGACCGCTTGCAGAAGGAATTGGACAAGAACTTGGCACTCCGTGTAGCCAAGACTGAAAATGAAGATGGTAAGTGGATTGTATCCGGCCGTGGCGTACTTCACCTCTCGGTATTGATTGAAACCATGCGCCGTGAAGGTTACGAGTTGCAGGTCGGTCAGCCACAGGTAATCTACAAGGAAATCGACGGTGTGAAATGTGAACCGATTGAAGAACTGACCATCAGTGTTCCGGAAGAATTCTCTAGCAAGATGATTGATATGGTAACTCGCCGTCGCGGTGAAATGACCTCCATGGAAACCCAGGGCGACCGTGTGAACATCGAGTTCGATATGCCATCCCGTGGTATCATCGGTTTGAGAACCAATGTATTGACTGCATCGCAAGGGGAGGCCATCATGGCACACCGCTTCAAGGAATACCAACCGTACAAGGGCGACATCGAACGCCGCAGCAACGGTTCCATGATTGCCATGGAAAGCGGTACTGCCTTTGCATACGCCATTGACAAGTTGCAGGATCGCGGTAAGTTCTTTATCTATCCACAAGATGAAGTGTATGCCGGTCAGGTAGTGGGTGAGCATGTACACGAAAAAGATTTGGTCATCAACGTAACCAAGTCGAAGAAATTGACCAACATGCGTGCATCGGGTTCTGACGACAAGGCCCGCATCATTCCACCGGTTGTCTTCTCGTTGGAAGAAGCCTTGGAATACATCAAAGCTGATGAATATGTGGAAGTGACTCCGAAGAGTATGCGTATGCGTAAAGTCATCTTGGATGAATTGGAACGCAAGCGCGCCAATAAAGAATAAGAATTAGACTAGACTGAACGACTTATGAACAATTTGCCTACAGTAACGAAAAACTTACTGATCATCAACGTCCTTTGCTTCTTTGGAGGCATTGTGGCGAAAAGATATGGAATAGACTTGAATGATGTCCTTGGATTGCATTTCTTCATGGCATCGGACTTCAAGCTGTTCCAGTTGGTTACCTATATGTTCATGCACGCCGACTTCCAGCACATTTTCTTCAACATGTTTGCCGTATGGATGTTCGGACGTACCCTTGAACAAGTATTGGGTCCCAAGCGTTTCCTTACATATTATATGGTATGCGGAATCGGTGCCGGCTTGGTGCAGGAAGTGATCCAGTACATTCAGTATGTGACCGAATTGTCGCACTATAGTGGAGTGGACACAGGCATAGCGGTAATCCCTATGCAGGAATATCTGAACATGATGACTACAGTGGGTGCTTCGGGAGCTGTATACGGCATTTTGTTGGCATTCGGTATGTTGTTCCCCAATAGTCAGATGTTTGTCTTCCCGATACCGTTCCCTATCAAGGCGAAATTCTTCGTCATCGGTTATGCTGTGATTGAACTGTTTGCCGGATTGGGAGCCTCAGGCGACGGCATCGCACACTTCGCACACTTGGGAGGGATGATATTCGGTTTCTTCCTGATGATGTATTGGAGAAAAAAGAACAACAATGGGCAATTTTATATCTGATTTAAAGAACAACTTCCGCCGGGGCAACATCAGCCTACAGCTTATATATATTAATGTAGGGATATTTGTTGTCACCACCTTGATCAGTGTCTTCTTGATGCTTTTCAATTGGGATGCCACTTCCTGGTTACAATACTTGGAGTTGCCGGCTTGGTTGCCGCTATTTCTGAAGCAACCATGGTCACTGGTGACTTACATGTTCCTCCATGCTGGAGCATTGCATCTCTTATTCAACATGTTGTGGCTATACTGGTTCGGTCAGTTGTTCCTATCACTCTACTCAGCCCGTCATTTCCGGGGGCTCTATATCCTGGGAGGACTTTGTGGAGGGTTGCTCTATATGTTGGCTTACAATGTATTCCCCTATTTCAGCAACTACCTTTACGGTTCTTTCCTTTTGGGAGCTTCGGCATCTGTTTTGGCCATTGTGGTAGCTACTGCCGTCCGTTCTCCGGAATATCGAGTGAACTTTATGTTCGTCGGCGCTGTTAGATTAAAGTACGTTGCTCTTTTTGTGGTGCTGACCGACTTGTTGTTCGTCACTTCCGGCAATGGAGGTGGACACATTGCCCACTTGGGTGGTGCTTTGGCAGGCTGGTGGTTTGCAAGAAGCTTACAGAAAGGTATGGATATCACCGGCTGGATAAACAAGGTATTCGATGCCTTGTCGGGAGGCATCAAGCTCAAGCGCCCAGCCAAGAAGCCCAAAATGAAAGTAGAAAAAGGAGGCAAAGCTGCCGATTATGAATACAATGCCCGCAAAAAGCAACAAAGTGAGGAAATAGACCGGATCCTGGACAAACTGAAGAAGTCCGGATATAGTAGCCTCACGACGGAAGAGAAAAAACGTTTGTTTGACGCGAGCAAAAGATAATCATGAAGTACATCGGAAAATTATTGGGATACATCCTTTTAGGAGCCAACATTCTGGCGGCATTGTTATTGCTGTTTTCAGCTTTTAGTCCTCATCTGAATCCACAGACATCCCCTATTGGGGCATGTGCAGGCTTGTTTTTCCCGATATTCCTGATCATCAATCTGGTTTTTCTACTGTTTTGGTTAGTCGTGTATCGTCGGTATGCGCTTTTCCCCTTGTTGGTTCTTCTCCTCTGTTGGAACAGCATCCGGGCTTATGCACCCATGAATTGGTTTGGAGAAAAGGCGCCTGAAGAGGCTATCAAAGTTCTTTCCTACAATACACGTGCTTTTGGAAACCGGACACCACACACCAAGGAAAAGCCCAATGAAATTATCGAATACTTACGGAACAGTGATGCCGACATCATCTGCCTGCAAGAGTACATTTATGGGGATAAACTGAAGAAGAAAGACATTGACTATGCCCTTCGCGACTATAAATACAAGCACTATTATTCGATGGAAAAAGGATGGAATGGCTTGGGATGCTATTCGCGCTATCCTATCGTTGCTGCCAAACCCATCAACTACCCAACCAATCTCAACGGATCGATTGCCTATTATATAAAGGTAAAGGAAGACACTTTGGTCGTTATCAACAACCATTTGGAATCCAACAAAATCCATGAATCCGATGTGGAAACCTATCATCAGATGGTAGACGACCCCAACAAGCAGAATGTATCCACCGGATTACGGAAACTATTGACCAAGTTGGGTAAGGCGACAGCCATCCGTGCCAAACAAACAGATAAGCTGATGGAAACACTCGAAGATTTGCAAGGCAAGAAAGTTGTATTATGCGGAGACTTGAACGACACTCCCATCTCATACACCCACCATCAACTCAACAAGGTATTGAAGGATGCATACGCAGAATCCGGTAATGGAGTGGGTGTATCGTACAACAAAAACCGCCTCTATGTCCGGATAGACCATCTTTTCGTCAGCGAGAATCTGTCCGTCTTTGAATGTCAGGTGGACAATAGCATAGCGGCATCCGACCATTATCCCATTTCCTGCTACATTTCATGGAAAGAAGAGGAGAATTAAGGCTGTAAAAACCATGTTTACAGCCTTTTTTATGCTGAAAAAGATAAATATTTCCATTTTAGCCCGTTGGATTGTGAAAAAAACTCTATATTTGCAACCTTGTATAAACTAGGAATTAATCAAAAGTAAAAATAATAAATTTCAAAGTAAAATGCAGAACAAAGGATTTGTAAAAGTTTTCGCGTTTGCACTTACCCTTGTGTGCTTGTTTTACCTCTCATTTTCTTTTGTAACCCGTCACCACATGGCGAAGGCTGCAGAAGATCCAAAGGGTGAAACTCACTACCTTGATTCTATGCAGAATGAAAAGGTATACTTGGGTGCATATACGCTGAAACAATGTCGTGAGATGGAAATCGGCCTCGGTTTGGACTTGAAGGGCGGTATGAACGTGATTCTTGAAGTATCTGTTCCTGATGTTGTGAAAGCATTGGCAGATCACAAGACTGACGAAGCATTCAACAAGGCTGTAGCTGAAGCTGCCAAGCAGTCTATCACTAGCCAGGACGACTACATTACATTGTTTATCAATGAGTACAAAAAGCAAGCTCCGCAAGGAACATTGGCAGAATTGTTTGCTACTCAACAGTTGAAGGATAAAGTCAATACTCGTAGCACAGACGCTGAAGTAGAAAAGGTGTTGCGCGAAGAAGTGCAGGCTGCTATCGACAACTCTTACAACGTGTTGCGTACACGTATCGACCGCTTTGGTGTGGCTCAGCCGAACATCCAGACATTGGAAGGCAAGATGGGTCGTATCATGGTGGAACTCCCGGGTATCAAGGAACCGGAACGTGTCCGTAAGTTGCTCCAAGGTTCTGCAAACCTCGAATTCTGGGAAACTTACAATACCAACGAAATCGTACCTTTCTTGCAATCTGTAGACAATAAGTTGCGTGAAGTATTGGCTGTAGCTGGTGGCGAAGAAGCTGCTCCGGCAGAAGAAGCTGAAAAGGCTGCCGTATCGGCAACAGACAGCTTGGCTGCTGCTTTGAAGGGCGATGCTACCAACAACGAAGCTGCATTGGCTCAGATGAAGAAGGAACACCCATTGGCTTCTGTATTACAGTTTGCAAACGGTGCTTATGGTTGTGTGGTAGGTTATGCTAACTACAGAGACACTGCTGAAGTAAACAAGTTGTTGGCTATGAAGGAAGCTCAGACTATCCTCCCGAAGGAACTTCGTTTGAAGTGGGGTGTGAAGGCTGCTGACTTCGACAAGAGCGGTCAGATTTTCGAACTCTATGCTATCAAGTCTACTGAACGTAACGGTAAGGCTCCATTGGAAGGTGATGTAATCACAGATGCTAGAGACGAATTCGACAACTTCGGTAAGCCATCTGTAAGTATGTCTATGAATACAGACGGTGCTCGTCGTTGGGCTACTTTGACCAAGAATAACATCGGTAAGGCTATCGCTATCGTATTGGATGGTTATGTATATAGCGCTCCAAACGTAAACGGTGAAATTACTGGTGGTAACTCACAAATTACAGGTAACTTTACTCCGGAAGTAACTAAGGACTTGGCTAACGTATTGAAGTCTGGTAAGATGCCGGCTCCAGCACGTATCGTTCAAGAAGACATCGTAGGTCCGTCACTCGGTCAGGAATCTATCAACCAAGGTATCGTGTCATTCGTTGTGGCATTGATTCTGTTGATGATTTACATGTGCTCTATGTACGGTTTGATTCCGGGTATGGTTGCTAACTGTGCATTGTTCGTGAACTTCTTCTTCACTTTGGGTATCCTTACTTCATTCCAAGCTGCCTTGACCATGTCTGGTATTGCCGGTATGGTGTTGTCACTCGGTATGGCAGTGGATGCTAACGTGTTGATTTACGAACGTACCAAGGAAGAATTGAGAGCAGGCAAGACTACCAAGGCTGCTTTGGCTGACGGTTACTCTAACGCATTCTCGGCTATCTTCGACTCTAACTTGACATCTATCATTACCGGTATCATCTTGTTCTACTTCGGTACAGGTCCTATCCGTGGTTTTGCTACTACATTGATTATCGGTATCCTCTGTTCGTTCTTTACTGCCGTATTCTTGACTCGCGTAGTTTACGAACACTTCATGAACAAGGATAAGTGGTTGAACTTGACATTTACAACCAACATCTCGAAGAACATCATGCGCAATCCGGCTTACAACTTCATGGGTTCTACCAAGAAGGCGTTTACCGTATTCGGTGCAGCTATCGCTATCTGCGTGGTATCATTCTTCGTTCGTGGTTTGGCTCAGAGTATCGACTTCACTGGTGGTCGTAACTTCGTGGTTCAGTTTGAACAGCAAGTTGAACCGGAAACTGTTCGTGACCTCTTGAAGACCAAGATCACTGAAGACAACGTTCAAGCTATCGCTTTGGGTACAGACAAGAAGACTATCCGTATCACAACCAACTACCGCATCAACGAAGAATCTCCTACTATCGACTCAGAAGTAGAAGCATTCATCTATGAATCATTGAAGAGCGGCAATTTGTTGGGCGAAGGTACTACATTGGATATCTTCATCGACCGCGACAACCGTACCGGTGGTTCTATCATCAGTTCACAGAAGGTAGGTCCAAGTATCGCTGACGACATCAAGACTTCAGCTATCTGGTCTGTATTGTTTGCTTTGATTGCTATCGGTGCTTACATCTTGCTCCGTTTCCGCAACATCGCGTTCAGTATCGGTGCTACCGCTTCTTTGGTTGTTGAAACCGTAATGATTATCGGTATGTATTCATTGTGCCACACTTGGGCTCCGTTCTCTTTGGAAATCGACCAGACATTCATCGGTGCTATCTTGACAGCTATCGGTTACTCTATCAACGATAAGGTGGTAGTATTTGACCGTATCCGTGAATTCCGTACCTTGTATCCAAAGCGTAACCGTTTCCAGTTGTTCAATGACTCATTGAATACAACATTGGCTCGTACCATCAATACATCTTTGAGTACATTGGTAGTGTTGTTGTGTATCTTCATCCTCGGTGGTGACAGCATCCGCAGCTTCGCATTCGCCATGATTCTCGGTGTAATCTTCGGTACACTTGGTTCATTGTTCTGTGCTGCTCCTGTTGCTTACTTGACATTGGGTAGCAAGTTGCCTGAAGAAGAAACTAAGTAATCTATCAGATAAATTATTGAAACGGGCATGTCATTGTTGGCATGCCCGTTTTTTTATACCCCTACGAGCTTCCGCCGGAAGATGTAGCATCTTATCGCAGTAAGATGATACATCTTATCGGGGTAAGATGTATCATCTTTCAGCGAACGCCCGTACACGTGTTCCTGCACGGATTATCCTTGACACTTTTTAGCCTCATCAACGATATCTGTAGACAGATTTAGGGAAAGCCAGACGGAATGAGTAGACAAAAACGGGAAATATTGGCTAGGTGACAGGAGAAAAGGCTCCTGTCACCGTAACGTATTGATTACCAAGAAGTGTTGCAGGAGTGACACTTTTTTTAGCCTAAATTCAAAAAGGGGTATTTTGAAGCTTATTTATACTGAAAAACTTCACTTAAAACAGACTGAAATATGCATTTTCTCCCATTTCATCGAAATTTCCATTTATATTTCGCTTATTCCCTCCCCTAAAAGGTACTGTCACCACTTCCTTTCATCGGCAGTTGAATATCCCCCTTAATTTATTTTGTTTTCTGCAAAAATTCGTATATTTGTAGGTTGTATACGAAAGACGAATGTATTTAACTCTTTAAATAAAAGAAAATGAAAGCTTTAGTTAAGAAGGAAGCCCAGAAGGGGATTTGGATGGAAGAAGTTGCCGTTCCAAAAGTGGGTGTAAACGACGTCCTCATCAAGATCAAGAAGACTGCCATTTGTGGTACCGACTTGCACATCTACAAGTGGGATGAATGGAGCCAAAAGACTATCAAGACTCCAATGACTATCGGTCATGAGTATGTGGGTATTGTTGCAGAAGTAGGCCCGGGTGTTCGTAATATCCAGGTGGGCGACCGTGTAACCGGTGAAGGTCACATCGCTTGCGGCCATTGCCGTAACTGCCGCCGTGGCTTGCAGCACATCTGCGAAAACAGCATTGGTGTAGGTGTAAACCGTGACGGTGCTTTCGCTGAATATCTCTGCATCCCTGAATCGAACGTGGTGAAGCTTGACGACCGTATCTCGGACGATATGGCTGCTATCATGGACCCATTCGGTAATGCCACTCACACCGCTCTTTCTTTCCCGCTCTTGGGTGAAGACGTGTTGATTACCGGTGCTGGCTTGATTGGTACCATGGCGACTGCTATCGCTCGCTTTGCCGGTGCCAAGAACGTGGTGGTAACTGACCTTAGCGACTATCGTTTGGATATCGCCAAGAAGATGGGTGCAACTATCACTGTCAACGCTGCCAAGGGTGAAACCGTTGCCGGAGCCATGGAACAACTCGGCATGCGTGGCTTCGACGTTGGTTTGGAAATGTCGGGCTCTCCGATCGCTTTCCGCGACATGGTGGCTAACATGTATAATGGTTCGAAGATTGCCCAATTGGGTATCCTCCCTCCGACTACCACTGTAGACTGGAGCGAAATCATCTTCAAGGCATTGACCATCAAGGGTATCTATGGCCGTGAAATGTGGGAAACTTGGTACAAGATGCAACAGATGTTGATTTCTGGTTTGGATCTTTCTCCAGTAATCACTCACCACTTCCCGATTGCTGAATTCCAGAAGGGCTTCGACGTGATGGAATCTGGCCAATGCGGTAAGGTTATTTTGGATTGGGAATAATAGATAAATAAAAACATAAAACATATGTATGGTAAAATGAAGGAGTTCCTTGCGCAGGAACTCGAAAATATCAAGGCTGCCGGTTTGTACAAGAACGAACGTATCATTACTACTCCGCAAAGTGCAGACATCAAGGTAAATGCCGGTCAGGGTGTATTGAACTTCTGTGCCAACAACTACTTGGGCTTGGCAGACAACAAGCGTTTGATTGAAGCAGCAAAGGCTGCCATGGATTCTCATGGTTACGGTATGTCTTCTGTACGTTTCATCTGCGGTACTCAGGACTTGCACAAGCAACTTGAAGCAGCTATCGCTGATTATTTCAAGACTGAAGATACCATCCTTTATGCAGCTTGTTTCGATGCCAACGGTGGTGTATTCGAACCGTTGTTCACTGAAGAAGATGCCATCATCTCGGATGCATTGAACCATGCTTCTATCATCGACGGTGTACGCCTCTGTAAGGCAAAGCGCTATCGTTATGCAAATGCTGACATGGCTGACTTGGAACGTTGCTTGCAGGAAGCTCAAGCTCAACGTCACCGCATCATCGTAACCGACGGTGTGTTCTCAATGGACGGCAACGTGGCTCCGATGGACAAGATCTGTGACTTGGCTGAAAAGTACGATGCACTCGTAATGGTAGACGAATCTCACTCGGCGGGTGTTGTAGGTGCAACCGGTCACGGTGTTGCTGAACAATACGATGTATATGGCCGCGTGGATATCTTCACAGGCACATTGGGTAAGGCATTCGGTGGTGCAATGGGTGGTTTCACAACCGGTCGCAAGGAAATCATCGACATGCTCCGTCAGCGTTCACGTCCGTACTTGTTCTCTAACTCTGTAGCTCCGGCTATCGTAGGTGCAAGTATCGAAATGTTCAAGATGTTGAAGGAAAGCAATGCGCTCCATGACAAGTTGATGCAGAACGTGACTTACTTCCGCGACAAGATGTTGGCTGCCGGCTTCGATATCAAGCCGACTCAGAGTGCTATCTGCGCTGTGATGTTGTACGATGCGAAGTTGTCTCAGGACTTTGCTGCCAAGATGCAGGAAGAAGGTATCTATGTAACCGGTTTCTACTATCCGGTAGTGCCGAAGGGTCAGGCTCGTATCCGCGTACAGCTCTCGGCTGCTCACGAAACTGAACACTTGGACAAGGCTATCGCTGCCTTCATCAAGGTGGGTAAGGAATTGGGCGTTATCAAGTAATATTACCTTATTTATAAATAGAAAAAGGATGCACAGAAGTGCGAGTGTACTGAAAAAGTACCTCCCTAGGTAAAATAAAAGAGATGGTATGTATCCAAAAGTTTGGATATGTACCATC
>SUXY01000050.1 GCA_015060705.1 Bacteroides sp.
TCTTGCGGTCGGTATAGAGAATTTTCTTGCTGTCTGGACTCCACATCAGCTGACGGATGTAAGAATCGTTGTTCTTGGTAAGCTGAACCGGTTCACCATCTTCGCCCTGCAACCAGATTTCAGTTTCACCAGTACGGTCGCTGATGTAAGCGATGTACTTGCTGTCCGGACTGAACTTGGCACCCCGTTCGTTGGCACCCGATGTACGGGTAATGTTGCGGGTCACACCCTTGCCTGCAGGTACATTGAACACTTCACCACGAGCGGTTACCGCTACACGCTTACCGTCACCTGAAAGGCTGGCAGCAGTCACATAACCCGATACATTCTTCATTTCCTTGCGGGCATATACATTTTCACCACCGAGGCTGATGTTAATCTTAGTGCTCTGACGAGTCTTTGGGTCGAACTTATACAGATAACCTGCATTTTCGTATACGATGATGTTACCGTCCGAGCTTGGGAACTTGATGTCGTAATCAGTGTAGTTGGTTACCTTTTCGGTCTGCTTGGTCTTGGTATTGTAGACAAAGAGGTTCATGGTCATGTCGCGGTCGCTGATGTAGAAGATTTCATCACCAATCCACATCGGGATGATGTCTTGCGATACATTCTTGGTGATGTTTTCCACCTTCTTTGCGGCCGGGTCGTACACCCAAATGTCATCAGCCATCCCACCCTTGTAATACTTCCATGTACGGAATTCACGCATCACGCGGTTATAAGCCAACTTCTTGCCGTCCGGTGAATAACTACAGAAACCACCTTCCGGGAGCGGCATCACTTCCGGCATACTACCTTCCTTGTTCACGGTCCAGAGTTTTCCCTGGAAGCTATCGTTGATACGGTTACGGTAAACGATACCCTTTCCGTCGCGTGTCCAAGTCATGACGATGTTGTTCGGACCCATACGGTCGCCCAGGTCATCACGTCCATTGGTAGAGGTATAAGTCAAGCGGGTAGGCTGACCACCGTCCTTCGGCATGAGGAATACTTCGGTATTGCCGTCGTACTGACCGGTAAAGGCGATGTGCTGACCGTCCGGAGAGAAACGGGCAAACATTTCATAACCGATGTGCGAAGTCAATCGTTGAGCTTCACCACCTGCCAAAGGCGCCTTGTAGAGATCGCCTGCATACGTAAATACCACTTCCTGACCATTGGTAGCAGGGAAGCGCAAGAGTCGGGCTTCATCAGCTTGTGTAGCTGTTGCCGCACCTGCCAAAAGCAGGGATAAGAATAAATTTCTTTTCATAAGCAATCTGTGTTTTTCTTGTTTTGTGACAAATGTAAGGAAAAAATTTGTATTTCTAACGAAAAGGTCTATTTTTGCACGAAATGTTAATCGTAATTGTATCATGAAAAAAACAATCTTTACATGGTTATTAGCCTCTGCTATGGTAGCCTGTACCTCTCAACCACAAGAAACTTATTATGAAAAACAAGTTGCCTTCCCGGCTGATGCTACCCCTGAACAAAAGGTAGATATGGTTTCACGATTAGTTCCGACTCCCCAACAATTGGAATGGCAACAAATGGAATTTACCGCCTTTCTGCATTTCGGTATGAATACCTTTACCGGCAATGAATGGGGCGACGGAAAGGAAAGTCCTGAACTTTTCAATCCATCGGAACTGGATTGCGAACAATGGGTGAAGGCCTTGAAGGACGGTGGTTTCAAAATGGCGCTGATTACCGCCAAGCACCACGACGGCTTCTGCTTGTGGCCAACCGCTACCACCGAATATTCTGTCAAGAATTCTCCTTGGAAAGACGGTAAGGGTGATGTGGTGCGCGAACTCCGCGATGCTTGTGAAAAGTACGGCATGAAATTTGGTGTTTATCTTTCACCATGGGACAGAAATGCGGAATGTTATGGCGATTCTCCGGCTTATAACAAATTCTTTATCGAACAGTTGTCTGAGCTTCTTACCAACTATGGTGAAGTGCATGAAGTGTGGTTCGACGGTGCTAACGGCGAAGGTCCTAACGGAAAGAAGCAAGAATATGACTGGACAGCTATCCTCGCCAAGATCCGCGAACTCCAACCGAAAGCTGTTACCGCCATCATGGGTGATGACGTCCGTTGGGTAGGCAACGAAGGTGGTATGGGCCGTGATACCGAATGGAGTGCTACTGCAATGGCTCCAGGTTCATATACTCATAAGAAGGAAGCCATGGAAGCATTGGGTATTAACAACATGTCGAAAGACTTGGGTAGCCGCGAATTGATAGCCAAGGCACAAGAAGCATATTGGTATCCATCGGAAGTGGACGTATCCATCCGTCCGGGTTGGTTCTACCATGCCGACCAAGATGAGCGAGTACGTTCATTGGCTAATTTGGTTAATATCTACTACCGTTCAGTAGGATGCAATTCCGTTTTGTTGCTCAATATTCCTCCTGACAAGCGCGGCTTGATTCACGAAGTGGACGTACAGCGCATCAAGGAATTGTCTGAATACATCAACAAGACATTTGCCAACAACTACGTGGAAAACGGCAACCAGGTATGGAAGGCTGAAATCGGTCAATCAAAGGAATACAATGTGAAGGCTAATGCTATGGTCAATACTTTCCTCATCCAGGAAGACATTGCCAAGGGTCAGCGTGTAGAAGATTTCTTGGTAGAAGTATACAGCAACGGTGCATGGCAATATGCAGCCGAAGGAACAACCGTTGGTTACAAGCGTCTGCTCCGCTTCTCGGATTGCACACCGGAAAAGATTCGTGTTACCGTTCGTAGTACCCGTGCAACAGCCAACATTACCAATGTAGGTTTGTACTATGCCGAACCATTGCAGGACGAAGGAGCCAAGGTAAGAATAAGCCACGTGAAGACTGACGAATGGAAGGCTGTAGATGCTGACGCAGCTGCTGCATTCGATGGCAATCAAGAAACTGCTTGGACTGCTGAAGGTCTCATTCCGTTGGTAGTGGATATGGGCAAAGAAGAAGCTGTTGCCGGTTTCTGCTATGCTCCGGTAGCCGGAGAAGACTTGAGCGGTACGATCTATAAGTACAATTTCTACATCAGTACCGACGGTCAGAATTGGACCAAGTGTGACACCAATGGTGAATTCAGCAACATCATGCACAACCCTGTTCCATACTTTGTACGTTTCGGAAAAACTTACAATGCCCGCTATTTCAAGCTGGAACCGGTTAGCGAAATCAATGCCGAGAAGAATACTTCCATCGGTGATGTGGGGATATTGTTGAAATAAAAGGGCTGGAGGATAATTAGGGTCAACCATACTGCAAAGTCCATATAGCGTAAATTGCTATGTGGACTTTGATTTTTTTTGTAATGTCGAGTTTGCAGTATTGTTTAAAACTGTTTATAGTTGTAATAATTACAAATTATATCTTAATTAATATTTTATAATTATTGCATATTTACTAAATTCTTTTATATTTGTGAACAAACGTTTGCATTTTGACGTTTATATTATAAAAAAAAGAATAAAACCTTAATTATTTCTATCATGCAAAAACTATTTAAAACAGTCAGTATGATGCTGTTCATGCTGGGAGTTTTCTCAGGAACAGCTTTGGCAGCACCTTCATTGGCTGCTGACGATGTTAGAATCACCCAACAGAGCAATGCCTGTACAGGTGTGGTGAAAGATGCTCATGGAGAATCGGTCATCGGTGCATCGGTCGTAGTGAAGGGTACAACGAACGGAACCATTACCGATTTTGACGGTAACTTCTCGCTCCCGGATGTGAAGAATGGGGATGTGATTGTGATTTCCTTTGTGGGATATAAGACACAAGAAATAAAATGGAACGGCAAACCGCTGAACATCACGATGAAGGACGATACGCAGGCACTCGAAGAAGTTGTGGTAGTAGGTTTCGGTTCGCAGAAGAAAGCCGATTTGACGGGTGCCGTTAGTCAAGTGAAAATGGACGAAATATTGGGCGACCGTCCGGTAATCAATGCTACGGCAGCTCTCCAAGGTGCGATGCCGGGTTTGATGGTCAGTGGTGCTTCTTCACCGGGTCAGAGCAAGAGCTTCAATATCCGTGGTGATATTTCCATCAATGGTGGTGCTCCATTGGTGTTGATTGATAACGTGGAAGGCGACCTCAGCGCCTTGAATCCGGATGATATCGAAAGTGTATCTGTATTGAAGGATGCGGCTTCGGCAGCTATCTATGGTGCCCGTGCGGCAGGGGGTGTCATTCTTGTCACTACCAAGCGTCCGGCCAATGATACTCGTTTCCAGTTCAATTACAGTTTCAACCAAGGTTGGGAAAAATCCATCGGTCGTCCCGTACAGGCTTCACTCATGGACTACATCGATGCTTACGAAGAAGCAGGTTATTCCAAACAATATTGGGCAGGTAACGGACAAATCAGCACATGGCGTGAACTTCTCCAGCAATACAAGGCTGGTTCCTTGCAGGGTGTGCATGAGAATGGTATCTACAAGCACTCGGATGGATCCGTATATTACCTGAAGGAAGGTGACCCGCAAGGCAATGCCCTTGATACCGGTGTTTTGAGTAATCATAACATCAGTGTAGCAGGCGGTACAGACCGATTGCGCTTCCGTATGTCGGGTAACTATTCGTATGAAAATGGTCCAATGTATACCGACAAGGATAAGTACACGCGTAAGGCGCTCTCGGCTTTCATTTCGGCGGACATCACGAAATGGTATACGCAGGAAATCACCATGTACTATACCGATACGAAGAAGTCAGCGCTCAGCAGTACTATCCGCGACCCGTATACCACCCGTCTCATCAGTTGGTATCCGGAAGGATATATGCCTGCTGACATCATTGGTACGAGCGAAGACCTAATCATCGACTCTCCACGCAACTCATTCTTGGTATCGCCTACTTCATCGACCACCAAGAATATCCCTCGTATCCAGATTAAGAGTATCATCAAGCCATTGAAGAATTGGGACATCGTGGCGGAATATACCTACAATCAGGAAAACGAAAAGTACAAGAACTATACAGGCTTGATGGAATATGCCGATGTGCAGCTGGCGGTAAAGAAGAATCCGATGAGTGGCATCGATACTTATACCATCAATAATTGGCAGAAGCGTTACAATGCTTTCAACATCTATTCTACTTATAAGCTCGAATTGGGCAAGCACAAGGCGAGTATCATGGCAGGTTTCAACCAGGAAAGCGAATGGTATGGTTATCTGAATACCAGCATCGACCAACAGGCGGTTCCTACCGTTCCTTCTTTCGGTGGTGGTACAGGTACTAAGAACATCAGCGAAGGCTATGAAGAATATGCCATCCGTGGTGCCTTCGGTCGTTTGACGTATAGCTTTGCAGACAAGTATCTCTTGACAGCCAACATGCGTTATGACGGTTCTTCCAAGTTCCCAAAGGAAAACCGCTTCGGTTTCTTCCCATCAGTGTCAGTGGGTTGGCGCTTGGGACAGGAGAAATTCATGGATTGGAGCCGCAAATGGTTGGATGATTTCAAGCTCCGTGCATCCTATGGTTCCATCGGTAATCAGGAAATAGATCCATACGGATTTATTGCGGCGATGGGCATCGGACAGAGCACCACATGGCTCGATGGTGGCGATAAGGTAACAGTTATCGGTGTGCCGGGATTGGTTCGTGCCAACTATACTTGGGAAACCGTGACTACCCTCGACCTTGGTTTCGACCTCAATATGTTCGGTAATCGCTTGAATGCTGTGTTCGATTGGTACAAGCGTGATACCAAGGACATGCTCTCGGCAGGTGTGGAACTTCCTTCAACGGTAGGTGCAAGTGCTCCTCTACAGAACGTGGCGGACATGACCACCAAGGGTTGGGAATTGGCCGTGACATGGCGCGACCGTATCGGTGACTGGAACTATAGCATCGGTTTCAATGTGTATGACCATATGTCGAAAATCACGAAATATAATAATGAATCGGGCAACTTGGATTATTATTATGTAGGACGCAAGTTCAACGAAATCTGGGGCTATGTATCGGACGGTTACTATAGCATCGATGACTTTGAACCGGAACAAGCCAAGGCTGGTACTTGGGTGCTGAAGGAGGGCGTGGCCAAGATTAATGGTTATACTCCGCAGCCGGGTGACGAGAAGTTCAAGGACTTGAACGGTGATGGCATCATCAATACTGGTGCAGGTACGGTGGACGACCCGGGCGACCGCAAGATTATCGGTAACAGTACACAGCGTTTCCAGTTCGGTGCCAACTTGGGTGTAGGCTACAAGGGATTCGACCTCAGCATGATGCTGCAGGGTGTGGGCAAGCGTGATGTAGCTTTGGGTGGACGAGCACTCTTCCCGTTCAATGCCGGTGGTAATGACGGTGTGTTCGACCCGGTATATTACAATCAGACCGATTATTGGCAAGCCATCAGTTACGACCCTGCCGATCCGAACTACATGGTGCCGAAGAACCCGGATGCCAAGCTCTTCCGTATCTACGGACAAGGCGGTAATGCAGGAAGCAACTCACGCACCAGCGACAAGTATCTTCAGGACGGTTCATACATGCGTATAAAGAACGTGACATTGAGCTATACGTTCCCACAACAGTGGATTCAGAAGATTCACCTCAACCAACTTCGGTTGTATGTCAGCGTGGAAAATCTCGCTACATTCACCAACTTACCGAAGGGTTATGACCCGGAAGAACTCAAATGGTCTTATCCATTCTATCGCACTTGGTCTATTGGAGCTAATGTATCATTCTAAAAACTATGAAAGCTATGAAAGTAAAAAATATATTATTGAGCGGCATCGCTGCCTTGTCCGTCTTTACTGCTTGTAACGACGACTTCCTGGAAAAGACTCCGATTACGTCTTTGGGCGAATCGAATGCCTTCCAGACATACGATAATTTCAAGAGCTATATGTACAATTGTTACGGACTCTTTACCGATACACGTATCTATACCAACTTCTCCGGTGGCAGTTACTATTGGGGAGGCCAGTGGAACAGTGACTATTATGCAGGTATCATGACTACCCGCGACAACAGCTTCAACCCGTATGCTTACGGAAGCTTGAGCCAGACCACTAGCTCCAACAACTGGAACTTCCAGTATCCACGTATCGTGAATATCATGCTCAGTCATCTGGACGACGGTAATCTGACGGAGGACGAAAAGAAGCATTGGCGTTCGGTGGGTTACTTCTTCCACGCTTGGTGGTACATGGAACTTGTGGCCAAGTATGGTGATGTGCCTTGGATCAATACCGTCTTGACTGATGAAAGTGAAGAAGCCTATGGCCCTCGTACTCCTCGTGCCGAGGTAGTAGATTCCATCATTTCCCGTCTGGAATATGCAGCAGCCAATATCGGTGAAACCTTGAAAGACGGAGACAATGCGTTGACCGCCAATGCCATCAAGGCAGCTCTTAGTCGATTCCTTCTCCGTGAAGGTACTTGGGCGAAGTATCATGGACTGAACGAACCTTGGCAGCAATACTTGCAGAAGTGTCTCACCGTTTCGCAAGAACTCATGAATGCTTATCCTACCCTTCACAAGGGCAGTGGTATCAACAAGTATCCGGGTGCAGGCTATGATGAAGTGATGACCAGTGAAGACTTGAGCAAGGTGCCGGGTGTCATCATGTACAAGCAATACCTCGACCCGTTGCTCCGCCATCGTTTCAGCGACTTGGTACACGTGGAAGCACACCGTGCGGACGCTCCTCAGCACACCGTGGACATGTTTTTGATGAAGAACGGCAAGCCTATCGCCAATGCAGAATCGGGCTTCCAGGGGGGTGAAGGCAAGGACTTGTGGGACTACTACGAAAACCGTGACCCACGTTTGCACATCAACTTCTGTCCACCGGCACAGGCCAATGCATACGTTACTCATGCCAATCCGGACAATGTGACTACTTTCAAGAAGTGGCAATTCTGGAAAGCGGGCGAGAGCTTGCAGAACTTGGGCAACTTCGTGATTACTCCGGAATACGAAGAAAAGTTCCGTCGCTACATCGACTACTTCGGAGCGAATATCTTCTGCGAAAACGGTACAGGCGACGAGTCCATCGGTTCGAAGCGTTTGCCGGGACACAACTGGGGTGGCTCCATGACTCACTCATCGCCGAACATTACCCAATATAGCCAGACGGACAACTACATGCGTAGCTGGACAGGTTATTACTTCTGGAAGCACTTCACCATGTGGGAAGTGGGTAGCAATGACTATTATCAGACTTCGGACAAGCCTATCTTCACCATCGAAGAAGTATTGCTGAATTATGCAGAAGCTGCCTGGGAACTCGGTCAGTTCGACCAAGGTGTAGCCGACAAGACCATCAACCTCCTCCGTGACCGTGTGGATGTAGCTCCAATGGTAGTAGCTGAAATCGGTCCGGACTTCGACCCGAACCGTGACCGTGGTACAGCTGCATGGACTCGTGGATACGATGCCAAGACCAATTACGAAGTAGACCCGGTTCTTTGGGAAATCCGTCGTGAACGTATGGTAGAACTCATGGGACAAGGCTTCAGCTTCTACGATGTGAAACGTTGGCACAAGGCTCCTTATTACACTAACCGTCAGCCGTGTGGTGCATGGGTAACAGCAGCCAACTTGCCATACGGTACAGGTAAGTATACCGGTCAGTTTGTAGATTATAATGAAATCCAGTCGAATGGTTATGCTACCGCTCAGAACAACGATGCTGGCAGTGGTTGGATTTACACTAAACACGGTCCGTTATCAGTAGGTAGTGGTTGGAATGATACCTTCTACTTGGAAATGGTTCCGCAAGATCAGATTAACTTGAATCCGAACTTGACTCAGAATCCGGGTTATAATGAATTGTTTGGATTAAACTAGTTTTATCATAGCTAATAGGTTTAATTAAAAAGGTGTGATCAAGAATTAGGGGTATATAATAATAGAAATATGCCCCTTTTCTTTTTTACATATTCAAAGCGAATTCATTATCTTTGCAAAAACAGGAATACTATGAACAAGAATCTACTATGGGCCATGATGCCGCTCATGACGGCATGTGGCAATCAGCAGGAAGCACAGAAGCCAAACATCATCTACATCATGTGCGATGACTTGGGATACAACGACTTGGCTTGTTATGGCCAACAATATATCAACACACCAAACTTGGACCGCATGGCAAGCGAAGGGATGCGCTTTACCCAAGCGTATGCCGGTAGCCCGGTAAGTGCGCCATCGCGTGCGTCGTTCATGACCGGTCAGCATACCGGACACACCGAAGTGCGTGGAAACAAGGAGTATTGGCGGGATGTGCCGATGATTCAGATGGGTGTGAATCAGGAATACAGCAAGGTAGGGCAGCATCCGTATGATCCGGAGCATGTCATCCTCCCCGAAATCATGAAGGACCAAGGCTATACCACCGGCATGTTCGGCAAGTGGGCAGGTGGTTATGAAGGTTCGGTATCGACTCCCGACAAGCGAGGCATCGACGAATATTATGGCTATGTGTGCCAATACCAGGCGCATCTGTATTATCCCAACTTCTTGAACCGATACAGCAAGTCGAAGGGAGATAAGGAGGTAATCCGCATCACCTTGGAAGACAATATCCAGCATCCACAACATGGCGAAGGATACGAAAAGCGTACGCAATATTCAGCCGACATGATTCATCAGACAGCATTGGAATGGATCGATAGCCAGGACGGAAAGCAGCCGTTCTTCGGGGTATTCACTTACACGCTTCCTCATGCCGAGTTGGTGCAACCGGAAGACAGCATCTTGCAATATTATAAAGAAAAGTTTACAGAAGACAAGGATTGGATTTCTCCTGACTGGTCTCGTTACAATACTTCCCTTCATGCTCATGCCCAGTTTGCGGCTATGGTAACTCGTCTGGATACTTACGTGGGCGAAGTCTTGGCGAAGCTGAAGGAAAAGGGATTCGACAAGAATACATTGGTTATCTTCACGAGCGACAATGGTCCTCACATGGAAGGTGGTGCCGATCCTGATTTCTTCGGACACAACGCCATCTTGCGAGGTACCAAGCGTCAGACGCACGAAGGTGGTGTACGTGTGCCATTCATTGCTTGGGGCAGTATGGTTCCTGCCGGTGTGGTGAACGACCATCAGTTGGCTTTCTACGACCTCATGCCTACCTTCTGCGAATTGGCAGGTGTAGAAGATTATGTAGCGAAATATACTAACCCGAACAAGGAAGTGGATTACTTCGACGGCTTGTCCTTTGCCAAGACCTTGACCGGCAAGGAAGGTCAGCAAGCACACGACTTCTTGTATTGGGAGTTCGAAGAAACCAATCAGGTAGCTGTCCGCATGGGCGACTGGAAGATGGTTTCCAAGGCCGGCAAGCCACACTTGTACGACCTCTCCAAAGATGTACACGAAGACCATGACATCGCCGAACAGCATCCGGACATTGTGAAGAAGCTCGTAGAAATTGCTCACTCACAGCATACGGAGAGTCCTTATTTTAAGGTGACGATGCCGGAGCTCATTAACAGATAAAACTAATATAAACATACTTCAGTTTATTAGGAACTTTAGACGGGCCAGTCATCCAATTATTACGATGACTTTCCCGTTTGAAGTTCCTTTTTTTGGGGGGATTATCTCCTGTCATTTAGAAACAAGGGTCTCATTAAGAAGTCTTCTGTACCTTTCACGCAGGTGTTCTTAGAAACACTTTCTTTAAGATTTATGATGTCTGACTTTTGTTGTCTGAAATTTATACGTATATTTGTGCCATAAATCAACTAAATAGAAGAATTATGGCAATGTCTATTAAATCCATACCCGTATTGACGGGGCAAGCTGCTGCAAATTTTGTGGCTGAGGCTGACAATAACAAGAATCAGGCTACTCCAACGTTGTCTGAAAAGGCTGCAGAACGATTGAAAAAAGTACTCGAGAAATCAAAGACCTTTAGATTCTAAAAATGATTCAACCGTTCTCTTTATTCGACCAATGTGTGATGCTCCCCTACAATAATCGTGTGACGGAGCGCTGTTTGTCTTTTACTTGCGGTGATGCAGATCTTGACGATTTTTTTCATAACGATGCAGAACATTATGCGACTGAACTAATGGGGAAGACCTATTGTTGGGTTACTGAAGAGAAACCTCACCGTATAGTTGCACTTTTTACACTAGCCAATGATAGTATCAAAACTCTGCATTTGGACAAGACAACTCGCAATCGTCTGAATCGTCCGATTGACAATCCTAAACGTGGACGTAGTTATCCTGCTACACTCATTGGTAGAATAGGTGTAAATCAGGAATTCCAAGGAATGAATGTTGGCAGTCAGCTGATGCAGTTCATTAAAGATTGGTTTCGCCATGAAGACAATAAGACTGGCTGTCGCTTTCTGGTAGTGGATGCATACAACAATCCCCGTACACTTCGCTTTTATGAACGGAATAATTTTCGTTTCCTACATACAGATGAAGCTGAAGAGCGGGCATATTATGACATTCCTACCAACTATTCAGTAGCTACACGCTTGATGTATTTTGACTTGAAAAAAGCATAATCATAAATCCGATAAATTTCTTCGTCCCGACAAGCTCCCTTGCTCGGGATATTTTTTGTTCATTTACCTTTAATACTATTCTGCTTTTCTATCATGTTGAAATACGGGTCTTCATTAAATAACATTCTATATTTTTCACGCAAATGGTTACAAAACCATTTGGCTCCTGGTTTCAAAATGGTTTCCTTAATTTCTCTCAAGCGTTCTTCCGTATGATTATAACCTCTAAGGTTGCAATAAAGGGTGAATCGATAAATTTCCCCTTCGCGTGTAGTGTATTTAAACTTATAGAACAGCACTTCTGGATCTTCCAACAAATCTTCTGCATAAGACACCTTTTCCGTGTCATCTATGAAAAATGTAATCTTGGTTGGCAAATGAATCATAAATTCTTGCATCCATGTTTGTTTGTTACGGATTTCATGAGCACCATTACAAAGTAACATGTAATCTTGTCTTGTGTTTGACTCGTAAAAGACCTTTTCATACATCAAATACCAATCTTGTGTTTCATCATCCCAAAAACTCAATTTAGTATTAACGGACATACAATGTTCCTTATTTATCAACTCTTGTATCAATTCTTCGGCCTTTGCTTGCGATTCTGTTATATACTCTCTCTTAATAGGCAAGTCCAACAGCTTGTTGTTGGCCTCCACCGCCAACTTATATTTAGTAATCATATTTTATGTGTTATTAATTCTGGATATCAATAAATACCTTCCTTGGCATTTGCTTAAAGTTCTCTCTGTACACCTTCATCCCCGACAATCATATATTTCTTGCCTTCAATCAACAACCCCCGTCCCAATCCTTTTTCCTGGTTCTTTGCATTGTTGACATTGACATCGATGACCCTTTTATCATGAAAAGTTGAAACATCCTCAAAAATTGTATGCCCAACTATGATACGCTTGGCATCATAACGCTTCAATATCTGTCCAAGGGTATCAGCGGGTATCGGATTGTACATCTCTTTATCACGCACCATTCCCCGATACCAAATAGGTCCACTGTTTCCATATAGGAAAGCGGTCAATGCCGATAGTTCCTTGCGTTCTTTCTTTCCCATAAACAATGCTTTGCTCATTTCTTCATTCACGGTTGGTATACTGAGATTCCATTCATAGAATTCTTTGCTAAGTCCAGCATGCACATACAGGTCTTTACCTATTTTCTGCATGGTGTTTCGTGTGGCCAACCATCTGCCCAGTTCGGTATTCGCTCCGAACAACTGAGAATAAGGAATGCCCAACTTGTTTGCCAACAAATTATATTTGGGAGTACAATACCTCAAGTCATTGGCCAATACCATCGGTTCATGGTTTCCCAACAAGAAGGATACACATCCTCCTGCCTGGGCTGCTTCTTGCTCCAGCTTGTAAATTAGCCATAAGATTTGTGTCACGTCATCTCCCCGGTCGAAAATATCTCCGAGAATCATCAGATGATTGCTATCATAATTCCAGTTCAGATTTTCATCGATGATACCATTTCCTTGCAGCAAGCTGACGACGCAATCCAATCGTCCGTGAGGATCGGACATGACAAATACCTTTTTAGGCTGTTTATATTCCCATGATGGGCGTTCTGCTGAATGCAAAGGAACTTGAAAATGATACTCACCTTTCGAAGATGTTACAGACAAAACGAAATCTTCAGGTAAAACATGATAAATGCTGTCTTTCAGTACTCCTTGTGAGTCGATTGTGATGATTCGCATACCTCCGTCTTCTTGATATATGACATAAGGGCCATCGGCCGACACAAAGGTACTATCTGTTAAGCCATAAGTATCGGCAGAAACGCCGGTACTTATGGACAAAAGAAAGATTAGTAAAATTGAGAATGCAGAATAGTTTAGTTTATGTCTCATATTTTATATTATAACCATTATATTTGCGATACCCCCAAAAGGCGTATACTCTCTGTACAAACATATATAAAACTTCTTGTTTCTTCTCAATTTTCACGGAGGAAAAACCAAAAAGACAAAGGTTATTTGATATATATCAAGCGGCATTGACAATGCAACTGTTATTTTGAATCCATATGCAGTCCACTTCATCGTCTCTTGTATACCTCATAAAACAAAATGCACAATTCCATTTTTCCGGCTTAAAACATCGTTTATTTAATATTTTTAGCTATCTTTGTCGCAACCTGATTTATCAGAATCGGTGAAGAGAAAAAATATATAAAGAAAAGACGTTTACTGCGTTTTTGTCTTTGGCTTATCAGAATCTCGCAAATCCTGTACAGAAGTCAAAACAAAAGCAATGGTAGATATCTTCTAAGTATGTATATATGATTGATATACCTCTCTTGGGAGAGGTATAATATGACATATAGTACAGCGTGGGATATCTTGGCATTGCTCGTTCAAACTTCTGTGGGCAATGCGAGAGCCTTGATAAGCGGGACGAGTAACGGATGTACAGATTCCCGCGCTTTCTTTATTATATAAGCTATACAGTTATCAACCTTCCGGTTTGGGGAATCTACCGGAATAAGAACAATTGAAGGATGAGAATTGTATGGCTGTCTTTTATTTTTTTGTCTTTCTTTTCCAGATTTCAGTACGGTTATGCCCAAATACAGAATATCCGGGAAAAACAAGATTCTGTCTCGATTAGTAATTCAACTCAACAAATCAAGCAGAAAGACATCAAAAAGGGGCTTTTGAGCAATGCTTTGGAAGCCCTGAGTGGACAGTCTGCTGGGGTTAATGTGACAACCAACGGTGCAGACAGGTTGGCCATGCTTAATAGCGTCCGGGTTCGTGGTACCACCTCCATTATGGGGGGCAACGATCCTTTGGTCATTATTGATGGGGTAACCTCAGATATCGCTACTCTTTCTACCATTTATCCGGCAGACATTGAAAGCTTCAATATTCTGAAAAACGCTTCCGAAACGGCTATGTATGGTTCAAGAGGTGCGTCTGGTGTGATAGAAGTCAAGACCAAAAAAGGTACTGGTAAGGGATTTGAAATATCATACGATGGAAATTATGGTTTTGAGTCCATGTACAAGCATTTGAAGATGTTGGATGCAGAAAAGTACATTTCAACGGGAGAAGCTTTGGGGCTTCATTACAACAATGGAGGGTACAACACGAACTTTCATGATGTGATTACCCGTACAGGTCTGCTTCACCAGCATCATCTCGCATTTAGTGGCGGTTCAGTAAACTCCAACTATCGTGCTTCTTTCGGTTTTATGGATCATAAGACCATTGTAAAAGTGAACGATTATCGGAATCTGGTCGTAAAACTTGATGCTACTCAAAAGGCATTCAACGGAAAGTTGACAGGTGATTTCGGCGTATATGGCTCTTCTTCCAAAATACATGACATATTCGATACCCGGATGCTGTTTTACTCTACTGCCGCACAAAATCCTACCTATCCGGCAGGGCCGGATGCAAATGGGAACTGGGTGAAGAACTCCGCAGCATCCCATATCAACCATCCGGGAATATTGCTTGATGAGAAAAATGATTCCAAAGAATCTAATTTCAACACGCATCTTAGACTTACCTATCAAATATTGGACAACTTGAAATTGTCTGCATTTGGCTCATACTCTTTCTATTCTACCGAAAAAGCCCAATTTTGTCCTACTTGGGTATGGGCACAGGGAAATGTCTATAGAGGAGAATTCAAAGGGGAAGATTATTTTGCTCATTTATCTTTGGGTTATCATAATATTTTTGGGAAATCACATTTTAATGCCAACATAAGCGGGGAGTACTTGAAACAAACGAAAACAGGCTTTTGGATGCAAGCAAAAGGGATAACAACGAATGACTTTTCGTATAACAACATTGGAGCAACGTCATCGCGTCCGTTTGGAAGTTCCGGAAGTAGTTATGAAAGTCCCTCGCTTTTGTCTTTCATGGGGAATGCCACTTACAGTTTCATGGATAAATATCATGTAACGGCCACCGTCAGAGGCGATGGCTCTTCCATGGTAGGCGATAGTCATACTTTTGGGATATTCCCATCACTTTCGGCCAATTGGAATCTGAAAAAGGAAGCATTCTTTTCCAATATTGATTTTCTCACGTTGTTGAAATTACGTGTTGGGTATGGACTTTCCGGTAACCTGGGAGGGATTACCTCTTATACTACCCTGAATACAGTCAAGGAAAACGGGATCGTCTCGGTGAATGGTGCACCGACGGTGACAATGGGCAGCATGAAAAATACAAACCCGGACCTTAAATGGGAAACCAGGGCTACGTTCAATGTGGGCCTGGATTGGGGAATGTGGAACAATCGGTTGATGCTGACGACGGAATTCTACTATTCGAAAACGTCGGACATGCTTTATGCATACGATGTACCGGTACCAACATTTGCATTCGACAAGCTAATGGCAAATATCGGTTCCATGTCCAACCAAGGTTTTGAACTGGGTGTATCGGTTATTCCCATACAGAAGAAAGACATGGAAATGGATATAAACCTTAATTTGTCCTACCAGAAGAACAAACTGATTTCATTGAGCGGCGAATACAACGGAATGCAAATGTCTGCATCGGACATTACCCCAATCGGTTCTTTATATGGAGCCGGACAAAACGGAGGCAATAACAATGTTGTCTATCAAATCGTAGGGCAACCGCTGGGTGTTTTCTACCTACCACATTGCAAAGGATTGGTGAAAAATGATATGGGAGGATACAGCTATGACATCGAGGATTTGAACAAGGATGGACATGTCGACTTGAGCGACGGTGGAGACAGGTATATAGCCGGTCAAGCGACTCCTAAACTGACATTGGGCTCCAACATCAGCATCCGTTACAAGGCACTTGATGTGTCCATACAGATAAACGGAGCATTCGGACATAAGATATTCAATGGAACCGGATTGGCTTATAATAACATGTCCATTTTCCCGGATTATAATGTCATGAAAGGAGCACCCGAGAAAAACATTATCGACCAGAACGTGTCCGACTATTGGCTGGAAAATGGGGATTACATCAATATTGAGCATTTGACCATGGGATACAACGTACCGCTGAAGTCAAAATCCGTGAAGTCACTCCGTTTGTCGGCTAGTATAAACAATTTGGCTACTATTACCGGATACGGTGGACTCACACCGATGGTCAACAGTTATGTCGTTAGCAATACGTTAGGTATAGACGATAAATGTACTTATCCCCTCTATCGAACCTTTTCATTAGGAGTTAGTGTTCAATTTTAATCTATCATAACTATGAAGAAATACAAGAACATTTTATGGATTCTCATGCTGGTATTGATGAGCTCTTGCTTGAATGAAGATTTGAAGGACCAATTGTATGAAGAAGACATCTATAACAATGCAAATAACATTTATGTGAATGCTGTTGCAGTGCTTTATAACTACATCGGTGGCTCTGCAGACAGCGAGGGGCTGCAAGGTACATGTCGTGGAGTGTATGATTACAATACGCTGACTACCGATGAAGCGATGATTCCCATTCGTGGTGGTGACTGGTACGACGGTGGCTTGTGGGAAAACATGTATTTGCATCAATGGAATGCCAATGACTTGCCCCTTTACAACACCTGGAAATATCTCTATAAGGTCGTAGTGCTTTCCAATAAGTCGCTTTCTGTCATCGATACTTATGGGCATCTCTTGAATGAGGAGCAGAAGAATGCTTATCAGGCTGAAATCAGAGCAATCCGTGCTTTATTCTATTATTATATTATGGATATGTATGGACGGATACCCTTAGTGACTTCCTACAACGAGATGCAAGATGAAGTAAGACAAAGCGAACGTAGTGAGGTCTTTCGCTTCATAGTCAACGAACTACAAGAGGTTGTCGCTTTATTGCCGGACGAACACAGCAATAGGATGGGGAATCATTACGGACGTATCACGACTCCGGTTGTGCATTTCCTTCTGGCCAAGCTGGCGCTCAATGCAGAAATCTATTGCGATGACGACTGGACAGACGGCATACGTCCAAATGGCAAAGATCTTTTCTTTCAGGTGGATGGAGAACAACTGAATGCTTGGGAGGCGTGTGTCCGCTATTGTGACAAGCTGGCTGAATCCGGCTATGTATTGGAGAAAGACTATAGTTACAATTTTACAGTGCACAATGAAAACTCATCCGAGAATATCTTCACCATCCCATTGGACAAGAACTTTTATGCAGCACAATTCCATTATCTGTTCCGTTCCCGTCATTACAATCACGGAGGAGCATTGGGCGGTGCATCCGAAAACGGAACCAGTGCCACCGTTTCCACCGTTTTGGCCTATGGTTATGGCACAGACAATGTAGATACTCGATTTGAAAGGAACTTCTATGCCGGACAGGTCGTTGTGGATGGAAAAATCGTCCAACTGGATAGTGGAGAACCTTTGGAATATAAACCTTTGAAACTGAAATTAAACCTTACAGGCAGCCCTTACGTAAAAACCGCCGGAGCAAGAATGGCCAAGTATGAGGTTGACAGGACTTCCCATTCAGACGGACGCCAACCGGACAATGATATAGTTCTGTTTCGATATGCCGACGTACTTCTGATGAAAGCGGAAGCCAAAGTCCGCAATGGCGAAGATGGTTTTTGGGAATTGAATCAAGTCCGGAGAAGAGTAGGAATGCCCGACAGAAACGCAACCCTTGAAAATATATTGGAAGAACGCCTTCTGGAACTGGTGTGGGAAGGATGGAGACGTCAGGATTTGATTCGTTTTGGTTTATTCCATCAATCTTACGACCAACGAGAACAGCTTTCCAATGAAGCAAATGGTTACACAGCAGTTTTTCCTATTCCGCAGAAATGTATTGACTTGAATCCGAGACTGGAACAACATGTTGGATATAAATAAAACCTAAAACTATGAGTCGTCAGTTTGAAATAGCTAAGCAAATCATTGAAGAAACATGCTCAAAGCGTAAACTACAATTGGAAAGCATCCGTCTGTTTGCTGAGATTATCCAATGCAAGAAATATCAGAGAGGAGACGTGATATTGAATGAAGGTGATGTCTGTAATAGCTTGTTCTATATTGAGCAAGGCTTGATAAGGCAGCATTATGTCAAGAATGGGAAAGACATGACAGAGCATATTTCATGCGAAAGGAATATAGTATGGTGTATTCAGAGTTATTTCAACCAAAAACCGACCCGGTTGATTATAGAAGCATTGGAGCCCTGTATCATTTGGGAGATTCCACGAGAGGCCATGGAGCGCGAAGCCGATGTAAACAGCGATTTCGCCTATCTCTATAGACGTATCTTTGAGGATTCCTTGATCCTTTCTCAAATCAAAGCCGATATTCTACGCTTTGAATCGGCGAAGGATAAGTATAAAAAATTGATGCAGCTCTTCCCGGAAATAATTCAAAGAGCATCACTTACTTATATTGCTTCATATCTCCAAATGTCTTTGGAAACATTAAGCAGAGTCCGGTCTTCCATATCCTCATAAGACTGATGAGATGATAACATATTTTTGAATCTAATTACGATGGTTATGAACAGAAAAGATTTATTTTTGTATTTATTGCTTTGTATGACAACAACCGCTGTGTATGCGCAAGAACTTCCACCGTGGAATGATCCTTCTGTAAATAACATTAACAGAAAGGAATTGACTTCGGATTTCTTTGCGTTCGAATCTGTATCATTAGCAGAGAAAAATGTGAAAAATGCTTCCGGTCGCTTTATGTCTATAGAAGGAGATTGGAAGTTTCACTGGGTAAAAAACGCCAATGAACGTCCTGCTGATTTCTATCGGTTGGATTTGGATGACTCCAATTGGGGAACCATGCCTGTGCCTGGTTGCTGGGAGCTGAACGGTTACGGTGACAGAATTTATGTGAACATTCAATATGAATGGGAGAATGAATGGGAAAATAATCCTCCTTATGTGAAAGACCTCAATAATCATGTAGGCTCCTATCGTCGTGAGTTTGTTGTCCCGGCTGAATGGAAGAGTGATAAGGTTTTCATACATATCGGGGAATTCTCCAGTAACCTGAATCTTTATGTTAATGGAGAGTTTGTGGGTTATGCAGAAGATAATAAAGTAGCAGCTGAATTTGACATTACCAAGTATGTGAAATTTGGCGAAAAGAACCTGATTGCCATGCAGCTGCACAGATGGTGCGATGGGTCGTATGTGGAAGACCAGGACTTTTGGCGATTCCGTGGTATCGCACGTGAGAACTATCTGTATGCAGTGCCACAATCGCACATCAAGGATCTTTTCATCAAGCCTGATTTGACCGACAACTACAAGAACGGCACTTTGTCCGTTGATGTAAGTACGGAAAACGGCACTGATAAACAACTGACGATTGAACTGTTTGAGAAAGCAACCGGAAAGAAGATTGTTGAAAACACAAAAACGATAGCTTCAGATAATAACCTTTTTAAATTTAACATCAAGCAGCCTCTAAAATGGACTGCCGAAACTCCTAATTTATATACGTTGCGTGCAACCCTTACCGAAAGCGGAAAGGTACTGGAAGTCATTCATCAGAATGTAGGTTTCCGTAAGATTGAAATCAAGGACAAACAGATGTATGTCAATGGCCAGCCTATCCTTGTCAAAGGGGTGAACCGTCATGAGATAGACCCGGATGGAGGCTATGTGGTGAGTGTGGAAAGGATGGTTCAAGACATCAAGCTTGCTAAGGAACTGAACATCAATGCTATCCGTACAAGCCATTATCCAAACGATCCGCGTTGGTACGACTTGTGCGACGAATATGGCATTTATGTGGTTTCTGAAGCGAATCTGGAAAGTCATGGTATGGGGTTCGGAGCACTGACGCTTGCCAAGAATCCGCTCTATAACCAAACACACATCGAAAGAAGCGAAAACAATGTTAAGGTCTTGAAGAATCACCCCAGCATCATTATCTGGAGTCTTGGCAATGAAGCAGGATATGGGAAAAATTTTGAAGATGCCTACGATTGGGTAAAAGCGTATGACAATACACGTCCTGTACAATACGAAATGGCATGCTCCACAGGAAAACATGATGAATCCAGACCGATGGAATCATACGAGTTGGAAGGGTTGAAAGCAGGAAAGACAGACATTTTCTGTCCGATGTATGCTGACTATGACAGTTGTAGAGTATTCCTGACCAGCAATTATTCCGACAAGCCATTCATGCAACAGGAATATGCCCACGCTATGGGTAACTCCATGGGTGGTTTCAAGGAATATTGGGACTTGGTGAGAGAGTATCCACAGAATCAAGGTGGATTCATTTGGGATTTCATCGACCAAGGACTTCGCGACAAGAGCAAAATCACCGGAAAACAAATCTATACCTACGGTGGTGACTACGGCAGATTCCCGATGTCGAACGAGAACTTCAACAACAACGGTCTCATCAGCCCCGACCGTGTACCGAATCCTCATTCGTTTGAGGTGAAGTACTGCCATCAGAATGTATGGACTACCTTGACCGATGCTGCAAAGGGTAAAATCGGTGTATTCAATGAAAACTTCTTCATTCCATTGGACAATGTAAATCTGATCTATACCATCGAGGCAGAAGGAACAAAGATAGCGGAAGGAAGCATTGGACTTGAAAAATTCAGGATAGCCCCTCAAAGGAGTAAAGTTATCTCTATCCCTGATTATGCAAAAGCCATCAGAGATGAAAGATGTGTAAACAAGGAAGTGGTCTTGAATGTCAGCTATCAATTGGCTAGTGATGAACCGCTCCTTGACAAAGGTCATGAAATAGCGCATCAACAATTTGTTTTGACCGAATATGCTTTCCCAGACTTGGCAATTACAACAGACTCAGCCAAAGTTAAGGCAGAAGATCATGCCAAATACTTGGTGCTTTCTGCCAACGGAATGGATGTGACCATCAGCAAGACAACCGGTCTTGTGACTTATATCGATGTAGATGGGAAGGCTGTGCTTGAAGAAGGATATACATTGAGACCTGATTTCTGGCGTCCTGCCACCGACAACGATTTTGGTGCAGACATACAGAAGAAACTGGCAGCCTGGAAGTATCCTGGCATGGAGCTGAAGAGTTTCAAGCAGCTGTCCAACCATTCGGCAGAAGCGGTACTCTACATCCCGACTACGGAATCTACACTTACCTTGACATATACTTTGGGAGAAGACGGACAACTATTGGTGGAACAGGATTTGAAGGTGAATCCAAACGCTGTCCAAAAGCCGTACCTGATGCGTTACGGCATGGAACTGCAGATGAGCAAGGATTTTGAAACCATTGAATTCTACGGTAAGGGACCGAACGAAAACTACAGTGACCGTAATCATGCCGACAATATCGGACTGTATGTACAAAAAGTGAAGGACCAGTACTATCCATACGTCCGTCCACAAGAATCCGGAAACAAGACACAAGTTCGATATTGGAGAGTTCTGGATAAGAAAGGACGTGGATTGGAATTCTACTCGGATATGCCTATGGAATGTTCAAGTTTGAATTATCTGACTACAGATCTCAATCCTTCTGAAACAAAGAATCAATGGCATTCCGGTGATTTGACCCCTCGTAATTTCGTTTCCGTACACATCAGCCAGCGTCAGATGGGACTGGGATGTATCGATTCTTGGGGCTCATGGCCAAGCAAGGAACATCGGCTTCCATACCAGAATTATAAATTTAAATTCATAATTAAACCAATCAAGTAACTTATAGATAAAGGACGCTGGAAATGGCGTATGGCCAAAAAAAAGAGGGTGTTGAAAAACACCCTCTTTCCTTGATGAAATCAACTTGCATTCTATTAATTCAATGCAGCTTTTGACATATAGTTATTCAAACCTCTATTTTTCAATTCGCAGTTCATCAGTAATACATACTTTTTATATTGAGCATGAGACAACGTATTCTTCATCAACTTCAAATTACCATATACGGCTTCATTCAGCTTTTTTATCTGTCGGTTTTCCTTTGAATACTTGGCGTTTCTCATCTTGTCTGAAAAGAAATCAATGGCATTTGCTACATCGTCATATTGACCGGCATTCAAGTTCAGATAGCGGGACAATTTAGGAAGGCGAGTTTCCAGATTCCAATCACAGACTTCCAGCTTGTTTTCTTGTGAATAACCTACCGTTGACAAACTTAAAAACATCACTACGGATAAAAATGATCTTTTCATACTCTATAAAAGTTAATGTTTATTTAATTCTTTTTCAGCTATTAGTTAAGCAGAATGGGATTCATGCCAGTTGGACACCAAAAGTTGATTGTTTGTCCATTTGATTCGTTTGACGCGTTTGGACGATTAACGTATATAGAATCCATCATGTTTGCAATCTTTTTCATACTTTACTAGTTTGTTTTCTTTCCGCAAAGGGAGAATGTTGTTAATCTAAATACCTATTGATGATTGCCTAAATCTTTTCTTATTGTTTTCCTTAATCAATCGTTTTCATTATTTTTTATAGGGTTCATACCAGATGGACACCAAAAGTTTACTTTATTGCAATTATTAGTATCCAAGTTCGCAGAATGGTTTACAAATACTGTTTTCATTAAATCTACAATCTTTCTCATACTTCTAATTTTTTTTATCTTCCAAATGGAAGAATTTGTTAATACTTTTTTCTTTTTCGCTTTGAAACAAACACTTTGATTTATTCTTTAGGCAATCTTTTTTGACTTGTAAATTAAAGTCTCTTGTTTTCTTTCTTTTTAATGCTGTTTTCAAACTTTTATAACACCTATTGTTTTTGTTTTACGGTGCAAAGGTATATCAAAAGTATATACGTTCCATCATAATGAAGGCAAAAAGTTTATAAACTTGCCCTTTATTTGACAAAAGTCAAAATAAGTATTGGGGCGGAGTACTTTTAGCAA
This sequence comes from Bacteroides sp., assembly GCA_015060705.1. GTDB lineage: Bacteria > Bacteroidota > Bacteroidia > Bacteroidales > Bacteroidaceae > Phocaeicola. The sequence goes on from SUXY01000050.1 coordinate 23,340, forward strand.
GAATCGGCAGATTTTACTGCAAGACATGAATTGCCCGACAAATAAAAAATGGAGGCATATCCAGATATACCTCCAATTCAACCATGGACTAACAAAAAATGAATCATAATATGGCTGTTATTCTCTATCTAAGCCACATTTATCAAAGAGGGCATACAAAAATAGCATGGGAAATCTTAACATTGCCCGACCAAACTTCTGTTGGTATTGCGAGAGCCTCGATAAGCGGGACGAGCATAATGTACAGATTCCCATGCATCGTGTCATCTTGTGTCTTATCCTTTCACTTTCAGTTTGTCGAAACCTCTACCATACACTCCGACTACGTTGCTTTGCGAGATGAAGGCATTCTCATCGATATCCCTCACCATTCGGAAAATTTCAGTTGATTGGTTTTTCTTAGCTAACACCACTACTACTTTGATGCTTTGCTTGCTATACCAGCCGGTACCATCCAAAAGGGTTACCCCACGATGAAATTTATTATTTATCGTATCAGCTATCATTTCATGCTTTTTTGAAAAGATAAGGAACTGGACAGATTGGCGATTGCTGTTTACTACATAGTCGATGACTGCACTCATGATGAACAATACACAAAAGCCGAATAGTACACGTTTCCAGTCGTGGAAAACAAAATAACAGGAAGCGATGATGAATATGTCGGCATACATAATCAGGCGGCCCAAAGACACATCTTTGTATTTATTGACTATCCAAGCGATAATATCGGTACCTCCCGTACTGCCATCATGAATGAATACAAAACCGATTCCGAGTCCCAGTAGGCTTGCTCCTACTACACAGGCCATAAATTCCTGCCCTTCTCCCAGCAGCAGAGGCAAGTTACCTGCATCATCTTTCAGCAACCATTGGAAAAGCCATAGAAAAAATGTCAGCATAAAAATGGCATAAAGTGTTTTTATGCAGAACTTAGGCCCTAGAATCTTCAGGGCAAATGCCATGAAAATGGTATTGATGGCAAAATAGGATACTTGGATTTCGATTCCCGTAACATAATAGATAAGGGCTGAAATGCCTGGTACGCCACCCGTGGAAATTTGATAAGGAAGCATGAAGGTTACCCATCCGAATGCGTAGCATGCTAAACCCAATGCAATTGCTGAATAGTCTTTGATTTCACGAGCAATCTTAGACTTTAATACAATGTCCATAATTACTGTAGAATAGGATAAATTGAAACTCTTTATTGTTTTATTTTAAATGTCATTTTTATGCATTACATATTCGCAATGCGTCTAAAAACTGCGATAGCAGCATTGAATGTGTCATTGTTTTACAATACTTTCAATTCATATATAAATATGCTATTTCCCTTTTGCGGTGCAAATATATATATAATGTGTTATATAGCATAAATAAAGAAAGTGAAATCTTTTAAAAATAGTATTATTTGACAATTATCAAATAAAATTCTACTATTGGGCGATTATTCTGGGGTTTTTCTTGATTGGAAAGATTATTATTAACCCGACCGAGAAGAGCGCCCCTCCGCGTTATTATGCCCAGGCGCAAGCCCGTGGCGATGTGAGCATCCGCGAAATGGCGGAACGTATCCAAGCCACCTGTACCGTCCACAAATCGGATGTATATGCCGTCCTCGTGGCTTTGGAAGATGTGATTGCGGAAGCCATCCAGAACGGTGAAATCGTTCGCTTGGGTGAACTTTGTACGCTTCAGGTATCGATCAGCGGCAAGGGAGCCATGACGGAGGAGGAATACACCACTTCACTCATCGAGCGTACGAAAATCAATTTCCGCCCGGGCAAGATTCTGTCCAATGCCCTTTCTTCCTTGAACTACACGAAGGTAGCTGTGAAGTATCCGAAGGAGGAAACGGAAGGTGAAGACGAAGAAGTGGAAAAAGGTGCATAAAAACAGCTTCTAAGTTCTGAGTTATAAGTTCTAAGTTACCATCCGGACGGAACTCATAACTCATAACTCATAACTCAAAAAATGTCCAACGCCATCCTGACCAGTAGCCAATACCAGAACTACCGTCGCATCGACCTGATTGTGATTCATTGTAGTGCCACCCGTGCCACGCAGCGTTACACCGTGGACGACTGCCGTCGTGACCATCGTGCCCGTGGCTTTGCCGACATAGGTTATCACTACTACATCACTCGCGATGGGGTAGTTCATCGTGGTCGCCCCCTCTACACGGTGGGTGCGCATGCTACGGGTTACAATGCCCACAGTATCGGCATCTGCTACGAGGGCGGACTGAATGCCCGTGACCGGCCGGAGGATACCTGTACTCCGGAACAAAAAGAAACGCTCCAACGGTTGTTGGAACGTTTGAAAGAAGATTATCCTGATGCCCGTGTAGTGGGACATTGGGACCTTCCGGGAGTAAA
>SUXY01000051.1 GCA_015060705.1 Bacteroides sp.
AAAACAGAATCCAGATATAGGAGATTATACCTGGATCCTGTTTTCTCATTTACACAATATTTTGGACACTGCCTTTTCGGGATATTCAGTTCGCCCATAGAAGTCTGGACTTGTTTCTGCATTTTAGTTACGCCGATTACCACTCAAGCGTTCTTCATCATTAAGGTGGGCATCCATTTCACCTTCCAATGCAGCATTAAGGATACTTTCGAGCAAGGGAGCAAATGCACCATCCTTGCCCAACAAAGGCTTACCGGCTTTTAATTGTTCAATAGCCTTGTTCTTGATATTTTCAAAATCAAATTCACTCATAAAAAAAACTGTGTTAGCAAAGTTAATAATATTTTTCTTTGCTGACACAGTTTAATTTACAGTCTCGAAATATTCTAAGACTTATTGGCAATGATGACACATCTATTCCTTTTAAAATAGTCAACAAATTTCCTTTTTTACGTCCAGATCTTTTTTCTTCTATAAACGTTCTCCATTCACTCTCTACATAAGATGACCCTACAAATTCCTTTTTTGATGCAACTAAAATTAGATGTTTAGCTGAATCCAATGCTAAATCAATTACTTTTCCATATTCAGCAACACCTTTTTTCCTTAATTCGGTATCTGCTAAGAAAACACGATATCCACGTTTAACAAGAAAATTATAAACATTTCTTGCTAATACGTAATCTTTGCTTTTACAACATATAAATACATCATATGGATACATAAATTTATCCATTAAAGAATTCAACAAACATATACGCTAAGATTCTAATTCATTATCTCCTTTGGTTTAAAAAACATATCTTTTGACATCTTGTTTATACTGATTTGCTGTCATCATAACTTACAAATAACATTAAGCTGTCATTCAAACGTCTTGTTCAGAATATGCTTCCCTGAAATTTCTTCCAAGAAATCCAGTCTCGTGCAAGTCAGCAACTCACGTGTATACTCTTTCAACAAGCCTTTATAATACGTTACATCCTTATGGTTAGTTTTAGTTATCCGTTCCCACAAAGTTTGTCTTGTTGCATCCTTATAGGCATGTTCGACAGCTTCACGATCGTCATCAGTCAACAGTATACGAAGTTTCTGTTCTTCGAAAACACAAGATGTTCCCAATCCCATATCTTTCCATATTCCCAATAGGTATTCCTTAAACTCCGTTTCTATCTTAAAGGGTAAATCCTTTTCATAATCCCCAATAGTCTCAGGACGTTCAATGGCAGCCTCCTTTTTCAAATTACCAAAATATTTTTCCAACAACTCTGTTTCTTTTTCCTTGCAGAGTTTTTCTATTTGTTCTATAGTCATTCCTTCAATCATTTATAGAGGTTCCAATTTATTTCCAGTTTCTTCCCACAGGTATCACAAAACACTTGATGTTTATACAACAATCCTTTACATACAGGGCAACGATATTCTTCTTTGGCTTCAAGCAATCTTTTCTTCAACAAGCGATAAAGTTCCGTATTTTCTGTCTTGATTATATCATATCCTATCGCCTTGACCAGTTTCAATGAACTTTCAGCCATGTCACGATCGAATTTCTTTTCAGATTCCGGCAATTGAGAATACGGGACCATACAAGGAGTTTCCTTTTTGTCATCATCACGTTTCAAACCATATTTCCATCCTTGTGCCATACGTTCTACAGCCCACACATCATGGGCATTTTCAGCCAATGCTTCACGAAGCTCATTCAACTCCTGCGGTAATTCGACATTTGACAAATCTATCGGTTTCGGATTATAGTCTTTCATATTGTTTAAAGTTATAGTTACTAAATAATTTTTTGAATCATTCCATGCGTCTTTGAATTGCTCGATTGGATAAGTATCCTCTGCATTTGAAGAATTAGGATCAAACAGGGTTATTGTATTACTTTTTGTATCAAGTGACAATACAACAATTGTATGATCGGGAATCTGACCTATGATGATATCTTCCATTATTTCTTCGGTTCTATTACCCAATAATTCTCCACCATCAACCGCAACTATTACGCTTTCATTCTCATTGAGAGCTTTGGCGATATCGTTGATTGAAGCGTTATATTGACGAGTTGCAACAAGACCTTTATTCTCCAAATGTCGTCCGACATTATGAAGAGGAGTGCCATCTTCTTTCTGCCAACCATTCAAGAATGCATCCTGAAGAAGTAGCTGTTCGTCAAACTCTATATTAAGTTTTCGAAGAATATATTTTTCACATTCTAAGCAGCAATAATTTTCCTCATTGCAAGTGGCAGCCATTGCTGTCATAGGGATAAATTCACACTCTTGTGGTATTAAACCCAATTCTACATCTACTGATTGAGAAATATGTAGTAATTCTCTCAATTCAGCATCCTCAGTGAGAGCATCAAATATCACTTTACTCTCCTGTGTAGTCGCATTGCCATCAAGGAATGCCGCCAATACTTCTGCCGAGATGTTATTTACTGATTTCTTTTTCATATTTCTCTACTTCTTTTAGCGCAATCTCTGTCAATGCAGCTATCGCACGTTTCTTAATGTTATACAAATTATCCACATTGGTTCTAAGCTCTTGAGCTACAGCTTTGGGCTCTGCTTCCTGCAACATCAATCTTTTGATGACATAGACATATCGCTTGTTTGGCATAAGTGAAAATAGACGTTCTACATCCATCTTTGCCATCATCTTCTTCTCTCCATCAACAGCTTCATTTTGCACAACACTATCTATATGAGTATCTTTAGGCTCCATATCTATCATACTATCACGCTTGGCGATAAAGTAGCGGATTGCTATCACTTTCATCCACTGATAGATAGTGCTACGACCTTGAAACTGCTTCAATCGATACGCATCGTCCTCCATAAGATGTAGATAAAATTCATTGACGAATTCATCATAATCCACCTCGTAAGAGAATACATTGCGGATTATGCTCAAAAAAAGCGGGCGGCAGTTCGCATAGAAGAACCGCTTTGTCACTCGCTCATCCCGAGCTATTAACGCTTCTATTATTTGTTGGTCAGTCATTTCGTCATACGTTATTACTAAATCTGTTATAATGATTCTCAATGCATTTCAATATTGCAGGAATTGAAGCATTGAAAACCACATCATACCCTTCTGCCTCTTTGTCAAGTTTATGCAACATCAAGCTGGAACAGATATTAAGATGTACTTTCTCTGGGCTATTTTTCATCTTATCCTTAAATTCCTTAAATGTTTTTTTTGCTTCAATACTAGATAAAGAGTTCTTCTTCAGTCTATTAAATTCAGTCAATTCATCATCCTTATATGCTCTGAAGCCCATCAATAGTTGTTGTACATTCCATCGATTGTGCTCGCATTCAGCCATTCTCGTTTTGTTTTTTTCAAATAACGAGCATATTGTTTCGTAATGCAGATTGATATTGGTAAAACATCCGCCAATGCTTCTCAATTTAGTTTCAAAACTATTAGACAAGTAACGATTGGACCATTTGTTGAATATCGGCAATGCTTTCCATAGCTCCCTTGCTTTTTTCATATTTGTTTCATTCCTTTTGGATATAGCCATACTACATAAGATATCAGGAATATGCTTGTTGTCTATTCCATCGTCAAACATCAATTCATAGACATAATTACACATCTGGGATCTATAATAGTTTTCTTTATCCATCGTAAAATCGGCATACCGCATTCCAAATGGACGCAATTTTGCATATCTTTTGTATTCATACACTTCGTCCTTATTGCTCAAATTGTAGACAATATCCGAAGCCTCTCTTTGATAGACCAATATCTGTTGAGCATTATCATATACTTCACCAGGCATATACAATGCCGCAGCAATCGCTTCATGAGCCATCGGATGACATACCGCAATAGTCAAAAGGGACTTGTTTTCAAGTAGACCGCTGGCTTGTTCAGCAGCTTCCTTAAGGTATTTCATTATACCAGGACTTTGAATATTACCTTTAACAAATTCCCATTCTATATCGATGAAATTATCTCCATGCATTTTATATTTGCAGTCATCTGAGGTCATTGCATCTTCCCAAGGCATGTTTGTATCACAGTCTTTACCACTGGCATCTATATACCTATGACGTGAAAGTGCAAACAAGTTCTGGAAGCGTCCCATAAAGAAATTCATTTCATTTTCAGCATTCTCATCAATGAATGTAATTCGGGTCCTTACAAGAGATGGTTCTCTTACAATCTCTCCATCTTCATTCTTTTCGCCCGATGAAAAATTAGGATAATGAGCAACTTGGGCAGCTTGGATAGCCATTGCCACACCCATTTTAGACATACCTACAATAACAAGATGGACATGCTCTTTCGATATTGACGAAATTCCCTTTCCGTCCAGTGGAGTATATTCTATAATTCTTTGCTCTTCGTTATTCTTCAACATGATTGATTGCAAATAATTTACCAAAGAATGTAATATGCCATTTATCCGGACAGACTTTAAATCAATTTTTCTAATTGTAGGTAAGATTCTCTTCACATTCTCAGCATATTTCCCCTGTACAAAAACACGCTGTGCCCAATTTTCATAAGCATTGAAAGGTATAAACACTAGATGCTGACGGATATTGTCTGGCAAATCCGAAAATTGAAACACCGAATATGTTGTTTGATACTCAAATAACACTCTACAAATAATTTTTCTCTCTACACATTTGTCTGTAAGATAAGAAGCAATATTATGAACACACTTCATATTTTGTGTATCATGATAACTCTGCGACACATCATCATTCGAGTTTTCACCCAATACATATATTTCTGTTGCTTTTATAAGATGTAATTTATAAATCTCCTCGATAGAGTCTAATTGGCCATTATAAATAATGACCATTCTTTCTTCATCGGAGTTAAGATACGATGATATCTGTTCCCTTACTTTTTCTACATCTTCATTTGTCAAAAGTATAACATAGTCCACAGGTTTCTCTCCGCAATCTCCCAGCAGCCTTTTAATGATAGTTGGTGTAAAATCATTCGCCCCGATCACAACAGCCACTTTTTTAAACAGAACAGCCAACCATCCATATCGAATCTCGCCATTTATCCATTGCTCCCTACGACGATCAAACCAACTGATCAAGGTCGATATTAGCAAGCCATTTAGAAGAAGAAAACCTAAAACAGCAATCAGGGCTGCACTTTTTCTACCGGCTTCAGATGTTGTCATGTGCTGATTCCCTGGGTCAATAAAATGATAATATACGGTCCAGAACAAAGAGGGATCCTTTTGTGAAGCAGCTATAGAGTCCGGCAATTTGTTTTCCACATACAAGAACAGACCATCATTAATACCTTTCGGACTTGGATTTAATGTATCGCCAATCTGCATTGTACTTACCGGATAATACTGAATATCACCACATATTGTATCTCTTTTGCAACTGATATTATCCCCAGTGTACAAGTTATCATCAAAGACTAAATTCTCGGGATAAAATTGTTTTTTATTTAATTCTCCAGAAAGATTGAAAGCAGCAGTAATGACAAATGGAACTAACAATACAAAATTCATGACTTTAATCAAGAAGCGGCCTTTAGCTAAAATCCAGTCACGCTTAATCGGACAAAATATGGCAATTCTTAGATAGTTAAGACAATATATTATTCCGATACCTCCTAATGCACACTCTACACAAGAAATGCATTGAGCAAAACAAAACTCAACAATAAAACCTATTATACACAATATAAAGATTGCCAAGTCCAAATATTTACGTATTATCATAGTTATAACAGATATAAGGTTAATATCATACTTATGAATGCAAAAATACTAAAAAAACTTAAACAGAAGAATAAAAATAAGAAAGTGTTTAAAAATTAGCCCCTAAATTTGTTAAGCATAATTTTACAGGATGTAAGTTGAGCCATAGCTTCAGCAGTGTCAGCATAATACTCAATAGTTAGCCTTCTGAAACCTTCCAACCATATCTTGGCAATTGCTTTTATCAAGGAGTGGTGTATCTTTAATTTATAAAGAAGCGGTAAAATGGTATCGAAAAGCAGCCGAACAAGTTTCTAAGCAAGCTACTGAAAAAGTAAAAATATTAAAGAATAAAATACCTAAACAATAGGATAATTCCAAAGCTTATACTTTTTTTTCCAAAATTCCCGTAATGGTTATTTGAATTTGCTATTATTTCACGTTTCAATCCAAGAAATAATGTACAAAAGAAAAAGTTCTTCCACATCTGCAACACCCCAATAACCCTCTAAACCTCAGCACAAAAACGTGACACATCCATGTACCACGTCCCTAACATCTGCCACACTCCATCCACCTCCCGACTTCCCCATCATACACCTTCCTACACCCCTGAAAAGCAGTCCACTCACTCCTCCTGTCCTCCGATGAAAACAAACAATAAGACTACTCCAAAGATACCGATAAAAATATCTCTTCACCCGGATGAAAAGTGCTCTTCACAAGGGTGACGAAAGCTCTTCACCTAGGTTAAGAGCCCTCTTCACCTAAGTCAAATCAAAAAAAGATGCCCATCCGTATACACCTATCCCCTTGTTTCACAACCCCCAAACGTAGAGGTCTGCAGAAGTCAGGAAACCCACGAAAAGCGTTTGACAACAGGGGGTTAGATGTTGTATATTTGCGGTACAATAAATTAAAAACAAGAAAATATGCTGAAAAAAATGAAAGAAATCTGGAGAAAATGGTTCGGTAAAAAAAGTATGACTAAACAAGGTACCTCAACCACCTCTAACCTCTCACATGAGAAAAATTTCCAAAAACAAAAGAAGGTTCCTTCTTTGTTGGAGGATTTGGAAGCTTATCTGCTTGCCCGTTATGATTTCCGTTTCAATATATTGACGGAACAAACGGAATATACGACGAAAGGCTATTCCGAGTATAAACTAGCCGATCAACGTGCCTTAAACACATTCTGCATGGAAGCCCGTAAAGCGGGTATCAACTGTTGGGACAAGGATATTAGCCGATTGCTTCTCTCACAAGAAATTACAGATTTTCATCCCTTCCTTCATTATGTAACGCACCTTCCTGAATGGGATGGTATCAACCGAGTATCAGAGTTGGCCAAGCGAGTGTCTGAAGAGGAATTGTGGGTGAACGGTTTCCATCGTTGGATGTTGGGTGTTGTTGCGCAATGGATGCAGGTAAACGGACAAGGTGCCAATTCGGTAGCTCCGTTGCTCATCAGTACCGAACAAGGGCGTTGCAAGTCTACTTTCTGTTCAATTTTATTACCAACCGAATTACAGAAATTTTACATCGACAAGTTCGACCTGACAAGTGTAAGCGGTTGCGAGCAGAAGTTGTCGTTATTCGGGTTGATCAATATGGATGAGTTCGACCGATATAGCGGGCGTAGCATGGCAACCTTAAAGAACTTGATGCAACTCAAGAAATTGAACTTCCGAAAATCGCACCGTTCGTACTATAACGTGAGTTCGATATAAGACCTAAATAATAATTCATTGAAAATTAGGAGAATAGCGATAATTTGCTTAAATTTATAGTGTCCAATTATAACATTTAAACCATTACCGCTATGTTCTCCGAGGCTAAAGTTACTGAAATTTATTGTTTGGCAGATGATTTCTGCAAAGAATTTGCAAAATATCAAGAAAAACACATGTTCTCCACTTCCTCAAAGGACGGGAAGCATCGTAACAAGCCCAACCGTATGAGTGATGCTGAAATCATGCTTATCATGATTCTGTTTCATTCTGGTGGGTACAGATGTTTCAAACACTTCTATCTGGAATATGTGTGCAAGCATTTGGTGCATCTGTTTCCGCGCAGAGTGTCATACAACCGTTTTGTGGGATTGGAAAAGGAAGTCCTCTTTCCTATGGTCATATTCATCAAGACAGTGTTGTTGGGAACATGTACCGGTATCAGTTTTGTGGATTCCACACCATTACGTGTCTGCCGAAACCAAAGAATACATATCCACAAAACTTTTGAAGGACTGGCTACACGTGGAAAATGTTCAATGGGATGGTTCTTCGGATTCAAACTGCATCTGATAATCAATGATAAAGGGGAAATACTGAACTTCATGTTTACTCCGGCAGATGTGGATGATAGGGAACCATTAAAGCAAGGCTCGTTTCTAAAAAACATCAAGGGAAAGCTTTGTGCAGACAAAGGATATATAGGAAAAACGCTGTTTGAAACCTTATTCCTGAATGGTATTCAGCTAATCACTAAAATCAAAAATAATATGAAGAACGTGTTGATGAATATAAATGACAAGATACTGATCCGAAAGAGAGCGGTCATTGAAACAGTAAATGACGAACTGAAAAACATTGCCCAGATAGAACACTCAAGACATAGGTCTTTCAGTAATTTTATAGCCAATGCACTATCAGCTATAGCTGCTTATTGTTTCTTTGATAAGAAACCCGCCATTGAAGTAGAATTTGTCAATGACGGGCAACTCACATTATTTTGAATTTATCTCGAACTCACGTTACTATAATCAGTTGCCGAGAACCGCTTCTTTCATCGGTACATCAAACCAAAAGGAACTGCTGACGGATACCACGGGAAGCCGACGCTTTCTTTGTGTGGAAGTGAAAGGAAAGATAGACTGTACGCCTCCCGATTATGCCCAACTTTATGCCCAGTTGAAAACGGAAATTCTGGCGGGCGAACGTTATTGGTTTACCTCGGAAGAGGAAAAGGAGATTCAAGAGCATAACCGATTCTTTTACAAACAATCACCCGAAACGGACATTTTCTTCCGTTGTTTCCGTGTGCCGAAAGAGGGAGAAGAAGCCCTGCTGCTTTCGCCTACCGAAATCTTCTGTCGTTTGCAGAAGAAATATCCGGCCGCCTTCCGCAATAGCAACGTCGTCAACATGGGGCGTTTGCTGGTGGGATTAGGGGTGGAACGTGTACGCACCCGTTATGGCAGTGCTTACCGAGTTATCCCCGTGTGACAGCTGTGGCTCTCAAAATGCTGGTAATCCTTCGAATTTCTCCAATCGCCTCCCCACCGGAAACCATGTTGCTTGAACAACCGATAGCACAAGTCGCCTTTCTCGATTTTGTATGGGAAGTCTTGCGTGCGGTCTATGTAAGGAGTAGCGGTGGAAGGGTATACCCGAGTGTGGCCGTTCCGATGCTTAACCAACGGATTGTACAGTGGATTGATATCAATAGCCATACCCGTACTGTGTTTCGACAAAGTACGCATCCCCGAAGCCTGGCGATAATTGAAAGCCGATGTATTGTTGGCTTGCATGGAAGCCTCATCGTCGGCATCGTATTCATCGATCAGGACCATTCGTTCTATGGGATACTTGGCCTTGTATAGTTCCAGAAAAATATCCAACAAATCATCGACTATGGACTGATGGCAAACAAGTTCTCCCTCCAACTCCTGTCCTTCCTTATTATAATGTAACACTCGCAGATAACGTAATTCTTCGCGAGGAATAGTACATCCCTCTGCAAACGATTTCCCGAGCATCCGTTCAAAGACTGTATCCGGGATCTCCTGCTGACAGAAATAAGACGAGCCACTTCCCGTATAGGCCTGTGCTAAAACGTCACCAAAGCATAGCATCAATACGGCCAGTAGCATCAGATATGCTTTCATCTTTCTACTTTTTCTTGATTTTCCCGTAAATATACCAACTAAAAATTATATTCACACTTTTTTTACAATGTTTAATTTCCTATCTTTGCCACCAAATAACATTTACCAATTAATTAACTATATGAAAATCAAGAATCAATTTGTAGTTGCGGCAATGGCTGTCGCACTATGTGGATGCGCTGGAGAACAAAAGCCAGCCAACCCGTTGTTCAGTGATTTCACTGCTCCGTTCGGCATTGCTCCGTTCGAAGAAATCACCGTTGATCATTTCCGTGAAGGTATGTTGAAGGGCTTGGAAGAACAGAAAGCTGAAATCGAAGCTATTATCAACAGCACAGAAAAACCTACTTTCGAAAACACTATCAAGGTACTCGACCAAGGTGGTGAATTGTTGAGAAAAGTTAGAGGTACATTCGGTCCTCTTTCTAGCGGTAGTGCTACAGACGAAACCCGTGCCCTCCAAAAGGAAATGTCTCCTATCTTCTCGGCTCATAGCGATGATATCTATATGAACCAAACACTTTTTGCTAAGGTTAAGGCTGTTTATGACAAGAAGGAAAGCCTCAACCTTACTAAAGAAGAAAACACTGTACTCCAAAACATCTACGATCGTTTTGTGGATAGCGGTGCCTTGTTGAATGATGAACAGAAGGCTGAATTGAGAAAGTTGAACACTGAACTTTCTATGTTGCAGCTCCAGTTCGGTCAGAACCTGACTCACGAAACCAACAAGACATTCGTTACTGTTGACAATGTAGAAGAACTTGCTGGTCTTCCAGAAGCTAACATCGCTGCTGCTGCCAAGATGGCTGAAAAGAACGGCCAACCGGGCAAGTACATGTTCAACATGCAACGCCCTAGCTGTAACCCTGTTCTCCAATATTGCCACAACCGCGAATTGCGTGAAAAGGTTTACAACGCATACTACAACCGTGGTAATGTAGGTAACGAATATGACAACAAGGAAATCTCTCGCAAGATTCTCCAGCTCCGTCTTCAAAAGGCTAAGTTGATGGGTTACAACAACTATGCTGAAGTAGCAATCAAGGACCGTATGGCCAAGACTCCGGAAGCTGTTTACAACCTCCTCGACCAAATTTGGGAACCGGCTGTAAAGAAGGCTAAGGAAGAATTGGATGACATCCGCGCTGAAATCAAGAAGGAAGGTAAGAACTTCGAACCTGCAGGTTGGGACTATATGTACTACCTCGACAAGGCTAAGAAGGCTAAGTTCAACATCGACGATGCATTGGTAAGCGAATACCTCGAAATCAATAACGTATACCAAGGTATTTTCCACGTGGCTAACAAACTCTACGGCTTGACATTCAAGGAAATCACAGACCAAGTTCCTTCTTACGAACCTACAGCTAAGTGCTACGAAGTAGTAGACAAGGATGGTACTACATTGGCAGTTTTCTATGCTGACCCATTCCCACGCGATGGTAAGGGTGCTGGTGCATGGTGTACAAGTTTCCGTGGCCAAAGCTACGAAAACGGTGTTCGCGTCATCCCTCACGTAGTAAACTGCTGTAACATGACTGTTGCTAGCGGCGACAAACCTGCTTTGCAAACTATCGACAACGTAGAAACTCTCTTCCACGAATTCGGTCACGCTCTTCATAGCTTCTTCCGCGATGTACAATACAATGGTGCATCAGGTACAGAACGCGACTTCGTAGAACTTCCTTCACAGATCAACGAACACTGGGCATTCGAACCTGCTGTATTGAACGTTTATGCTAAGCACTACAAGACAGGCGAAATCATCCCAATGGAATTGGTGAAGAAGATTCAGGAAAGTGGTCAGTATGGTAACGGTTTCGCGACTGTAGAAAACTTGGCAGCTTCATTGGTAGATATGGACTTGCACGTGTTGACAGAAATTCCAGAAGACTTTGACGTTATGGCTTACGAACAGGAAAAGTTGAAGGCTCGTGGTATTCCTTCACAGATTCTCCCACGTTACCGCGTGACTAACTTCAGCCACACAATGGGTGGTGGTTACACTGCTGGTTACTATAGCTACAAGTGGGCAGAAGTTTTGGATTGCGACGCTTACCAAGCATTTGTTGAAACAGGTGACATTTTCAATCAGGAAGTAGCTGACAAGTTCCGCAAGTACGTCCTCACTCCTGGTGGTATCGACGATGGTATGACTATGTACAACAACTTCCGTGGTCGTGACCCACAAATTGATGCATTGCTTGAAAATAACGGTTTGAAGTAATTCCATCATGTCCCAATAAAAAAGGTTGCCGATTGGCAACCTTTTTTATTGGGACATATTTCAATGATTATTGTCTCTTCAAGAATTCAACGATTTCGCTGATGTAACCGAATGCCATGCAAACGTGTGTATCGGCAGCACCGTAATAAATAGTCACCTTATCTCCTTCGCGGAGAGCTGAGCAAGGGAATACCACATTAGCCACATCACCTACCAATTCGTAAGGAGCAGCAGGAGCAAGCAAGTATTCCATGCTACGATAAAGCACCTTGCTAGGGTCTTCCTTATCGAGGAGTACTGCACCCATGGTGTAGCGATAGCCGTTGCAAGTAGTGATTACACCGTGATAGAACATCAACCAACCTTCGTCAATCAAGATAGGCACATTACCCGCACCAATCTTGGTACATTGCCATGCACTCTGTTCAAACGGCATCTTTTTCATCACACAGCGGTGTTCACCCCAATACTTCATGTCCGGGCTATAGCTAATGTAAATATCTCCAAATGGAGTATGACCATTGTCACTCGGACGAGAAAGCATCGCATACTTGCCATTGATCTTTTCCGGGAAGAGCACACCATTACGGTTGAACGGAAGGAAGGCATTTTCACATTGATAGAATTCCTTAAAATCGAATGTATAACCGATACCGATAGTAGGTCCGTGATAACCGTTACACCAAGTAATCCAATAGCGGTCTTCAATCCAAGTCACACGTGGGTCGTATTTATAATCACTTTCAATCATGTCTGTATTACCAGCCTTGAACTCGATAGGTTCATGATTGATTTCCCAGTTAACACCATCCTTTGAGAAACCTGCGAAGATATTCATCTGTACACGCTTGTTGTCACAACGGAATACACCTGCAAAACCATCACCAAAAGGAACGACAGCACTATTAAAAATACTATTGGAAGAAGGTATGCTATAACGGTCAATTACCGGATTTTCACTATAACGCCAGACAATGTCCTTACAACCTTCAGGACGATCTTGCCAAGGAATATTTTTTGCCATAATCATGTATTTATATTGTTTATTAAAAAAGTTATTTTCTAAATTGTTTCAATTGTTCACCGATTTCCTTCATACGCTTGGTTGTCAAAGGATAAATAATGATGAAGATAGCAGAAAGAACAGCAATACCAGCAGGAATCCAGCTCATCAACAACTGGATACCATGAATAGCTTCTTCTGTCTGTACAGCACCTTCTTCAGTATTAAAGCCAAAAGCTGCCAAGAGCCACATTACAGCAGCACCACCGAAAGCGCCACCGAACTTCTGAGCCATCGACGATGAAGAGAAAATCAAACCTGTAGAAGCAGTCTTGAACTTCAATTCAGCATAGTCGGAAATATCAGCATACATACTCCATACAAGTGGAGAAATAATACCAGTCAAAATGCTGATAAGAATCTGCAATACCAACAAAGTCCAATATGCTCCAGTACCTACTGTAGGCACAAAGTAGAAAGCAATACAGAGTACGATAAGTCCAATCAATGAATAAAGGAATGTACTCTTCTTGCCGAGTTTCAGAGTAATCGGAGTAGTCATAGCTACACCTGCCATGTTGGCTACTTCACCAATCGCCAAGAAGATACCTGCATAGAACAAGAAGTCAATGGAGAAGAAGCTGAGGTGTGCATCGGCTGCAATCAACGTTGTGAAAAAGAACGGGATAGCTGCATAACGGATAGCATTGAAGAAGTTGAAGAACAACACGCCACCGAGTAAAATCCACCAAGGACCGTTATGGAACAACGAGCCGAGGTCATCCTTCACACTAGTAGTCTTTTCTACTGTCTTAACATTTTCACGAGTCATGAAGAAAGTGAGGATGAAAAGCAAGAAGCAAGTCAAGCCTACTACCATCATGGCATATTGCCAAGCTTGAGGATCACGAGTAAGTGTTTCGCCAGCCTTCATGGTTCCCAACAAATTGGCAAAGAAGTTACAGAGAGGTTCCCAGAATGCCAATACAATGAATGAACCTGCGTAAGCAAAGAACATACGGAAGGAAGAGAAAACAGTCTTTTCGTTCGAGTCTTCGGTCATCACACCTAACATCGAGCCGTAAGGCACGTTAATACCGGTGTATACAGTCATCATTAATATATAAGTTAAGAATGCCCATACGGTGTTACCAGTTTCTCCAAATTCAGGCTTGGTGAAGAGCATCACACCTGCTACGGCAAATGGAATAGCCATCCACAACAAATACGGACGATACTTTCCCCAACGGGTTTGAGTACGGTCAGAGATAATACCCATCATCGGGTCAGACACCGCATCCCAAATACGAGTTACCAACATCAATATCCCTGTCACTTCCAAGCTCAGCTGAAATACTGTCGCATAGAAAATAGGTAGATATGCACTAAAGATTTTCCAAAAAGCCGACGACGACATATCGCCGAAACCATAACCAATTTTTTCTTTCAATGATGCCATTGTGTTTTTCCTTTTTATATTTTTAATAAGATTAACTTCCGCCCATGATAAGCAATATGCAAAATTAGCATAAGCCTTCCAATATGCAAAGAGAATGATGTTTTTTTTATTGGCAAAGCATTTGGTTTTGCTCAATTATTCCTAACTTTGACACATGTTAAGATGAAAAATTTAATGATTTGCACAATGTTAAACATCACAATACCATCAATCGTATGAAAATAAGAAAAAAATTTTTGGCTTCCCTATTATGCCTTGCCAGCTGCGTAACACTCCCGACCCAAGCTCAGAACAACAGCTACGGATATTATAAGGATATCTTTATGGACAGCGGCATTCGTTTGAATTCTTTGACCGACTTACCTGTTTCCCGATACCTAGGTCTTTCCATTGAAGCTTTCGTTTCGGCTACCCACTCACCGGACAGACTGACATTAAGGGACACTCTTTTGCAACGTGAAATTCTGACCGGTTCAGAAGACGACCTCAACGGAGTTCTTCTCTACCCTGATGGCGAACCTAGATTCAGAGTTCTCTACATGAATGGCGGTAAAGCAGCAGGACACGGAAAGTCATTGGATGTAAAAGGCAGACAACGCATGAAAGACTTCATCGCCAATGGTGGTTCTTATGTCGGGACCTGTGCCGGAGCATACATTGCATCCATGGGATCGGCTATCAGAGGAAAGGAATTCCAACCGAACAAGACTTACCTGAATATTTGGCCAGGAACAGTACGAGGTACTCTCCTTTATAAAAACCACACGTCCATGACCATGGAGCCGGGTAATCCATTGCTAAAGTATTACTCGTTTGGTAAGGACATGAAGGTAGACAGTATCCGCCACAATGGAGGTTGTTTCGCATATTTCGGAGAAGGAAGCATCATTCCGGAAGGTACTGAAGTACTGATGCGATACGATTACGATACGGTAGCTGTCAATAGCAAAGTAAAGATTCACGGTGAAGTTTCTACTTGGGCATACAAAGCAAATGACGTAGGCGGAAGAGTGGTTATGACAGGTTCACACCCCGAAGCCGTCATCAGTGGAGAGCGTTTGCAATTCATGGCAGCCATGGTTCAATATGCCATGGAAGGTAACGGCAAGCCAAGCATCAAGGGAGAACTGATTCCTGGTGAAACCCGCCACATGGTCAAAGGAACAGCAGACAATGACCCTGCTTATACCGCTATCGGCGACCGTCAATACCATCACTTTACGTTGAATATCCCAAAGGGTACCAAGAAAGCAAAAATCTCTTTGTCCGGCATTGAAGGTAAGGACAACTTCGATCTCAGCTTATTGGCCAAAGAAGGAGATTTCGCTTTCCATCAGACAACTCATCTTCAGGATGTTTCATTAGGATGCAACAAGACATTGGTGATTGATGCCCCAAAAGCAGGACAATGGTACATCTCCGTTTGTTGTGAAACCACTGTAGAAACCTGCAATGGGAAATATGGTACCGAATACATCGGAAGACGCGATGTTTTGAATGGAGTACCTTATACACTTCTTGTAGCATTTGAATAAAATTGGCTATTGATATATGTAATAAGGGGTGCATGAGCATCCCTTATTTTTTGTCTTGACACAAACATAGTATTACTAAAATAATGGACTCCGCTTTGTCTCGCGGTAAAAAATGTCTAACTTTGGGGTAAGAAACAAAATAGCCTTTATATATGAAAGAACTGAAA
The DNA here is from genome assembly GCA_015060705.1 of Bacteroides sp. Taxonomy (GTDB): domain Bacteria; phylum Bacteroidota; class Bacteroidia; order Bacteroidales; family Bacteroidaceae; genus Phocaeicola. The sequence goes on from SUXY01000051.1 coordinate 15,985, forward strand.
TGCCCCAAATGCGGAAGTGTATTCTCGGTAGACGAGGCCGACTACGCATCTATACTCAACCAAGTAAAGAATCAGGAATTCGAAACAGAAATAAACAAGCGGATTACTGAAATGAACTTACGGCATCAAACCGAGCAACAATTGGCTTCAGCTAAAGCTGAACAAAACTTCCAGCAACAACTCAACCGAAAAATGCAAGAACTGACAGCAAAGGAAGCAGAAATAGCACGCATAAAAAGTGAAAAGGACGCCGAAATAGTCCAACTAAAAAACAAACTGCAAAATATTGCTACACTAAAGGATAATGAACGTACCATTGCACTGGCTGCCAAGGATCAAGCCATTGCCACACTAAATGCCACCATCGGTCAGCATGAAGCCAATCTTCAAATTGCCCTATTGAAGAAACAACGCGAGGCACAAGACATAATCCAACAAAAAGAGCAACAAATACAACTTCTACAAAACAATGCCGAGTTGGAACGCAGTCAGGCACAAATCCGTGAAAACGAACTTATCAAACGCCACCAGCATGAGCTGCAAGCAAAACAAGAAATGGTAGAGTATTACAAAGACTTGAAAACACGCATGAGTACCAAAATGGTAGGCGAAACCCTAGAAATCCATTGCTCTACCCTCTTCAATCAAATGCTACGCCCTGTAATGCCCAACGCCTATTTCGAAAAAGATAACGACGCAACAGACGGAACCAAAGGAGACTTTATTTTCCGTGACTCAGAGGATGGCACAGAATATGTTTCCATCATGTTTGAAATGAAAAACGAAATGGACACCACTGCCACCAAGCATAAGAACGAAGATTTCTTCAAGAAACTCGATGAAGACCGTCGCAAGAAGAATTGTGAATTTGCTGTACTTGTATCTTTACTCGAACCTGAAAGCGAATTATACAATGGCGGTATCGTCGATGTTTCATATCGCTATCCAAAGATGTACGTCATCCGTCCGCAATTCTTCATTCCACTGATTACTTTATTGGTTCAGACCTCAAAGAAAAGCCTCGAATACAAACGCCAACTCTTGTTAGCGCAAAGCAAAGAAGTAGATGTTACCAATTTTGAAAATAAGCTACTCGATTTCAAGAACAAGTTTGGACGACATTACGAACTTGCCTCAAAGAAGTTCGACGATGCCATCAAACAAATAGACGACACCATTGCTAAACTACTCAAAGTAAAGGAAAATCTGCTCGGATCAGAAAACAATCTGCGCCTTGCTAATCAAGATACCGAAGAATTAACCATCCGGAAGTTAACATACAAAAATCCCACGATGAAGGCAAAATTTGATGAAGCGCGGAAGGAATAAGTTTTTGCATTTTCTCTCACTTTTTATTTAGAAGAACATAGCAGCGAAGAATTTTGAGAACTAGAACAGGTCTATCGAAATTTTTCGCTTTGTTCTGAATGACAATCAATTAGAATATTATCCTAGATGACAGCATCTCTATTTATCAAAAAAACTTCAAAAAAGTTTTGGTAGTTCAAAAAAAAGGTCTACCTTTGCATCCGCAATCGGGAAAACAAGTACCGAAAGCGAAAAATGCGGAAATAGCTCAGTTGGTAGAGCATAACCTTGCCAAGGTTAGGGTCGCGAGTTCGAGCCTCGTTTTCCGCTCACATATTGAACAACTTTTTTGCGGAAATAGCTCAGTTGGTAGAGCATAACCTTGCCAAGGTTAGGGTCGCGAGTTCGAGCCTCGTTTTCCGCTCAAAAGGAAGAAATCTTACGATTAACGCTTGCCCAGGTGGCGGAATGGTAGACGCGCTCGTTTCAGGTGCGAGTGTTGAGAGACGTGCAAGTTCGAGTCTTGTTCTGGGCACGACGAAGGTAAGATTTCAATCCAATCTGGAGGAATGGCGGAATTGGTAGACGCGCTACTTTGAGGGGGTAGTGACAGTATTGTCGTGTGAGTTCGAGTCTCATTTCCTTCACCAGATTTGCGGAAATAGCTCAGTTGGTAGAGCATAACCTTGCCAAGGTTAGGGTCGCGAGTTCGAGCCTCGTTTTCCGCTCTTGCAAAGAGAATCAGCATCAGTTGATTCTCTTTTTTTGTTTTTACCCTACCCTTTTCTTCTTTCGTTGTCATCCAGAGCGAAGCGAAGGATCTCGGTAACATACACGTGGATGTATTAGTATATGCTACCGAGATTCTTCACTACACTTCGTTACGTTCTGAATGACAAACTATTTTCAGCTTTTTATCACTTTGAATCTAGCAAACTTCAAAAGAAGCTGCTTTTCTCCAGCATTACGGAACCTTACCGTAGCCTTGCAATTATCGCCTGTACCTACCACGCTAATCACATCGCCAATACCAAAACGTTCGTGCTCTATCACATTACCTTCCTGCAATCCGCTTACAACAGGAGCTGATGATGGACGAGAAACTGTTGTCGAAACCTTGGTCAAACGACGAGACGAAGCCGGTGGAGGAATAATTTGTACCTTCGGTCGCTCAACCGGACGGGACATTGGTCTGGAAGACGAATACTCACCTCCCATTTGTGGCAACCGAAGATAACACGTATCAATGTCTTTCAAGAATCGGCTAGGACTGCTGAATTCCGTCTTGCCAAACTTAAAACGAGTCTTGGCAAACGACAAGTAACAATGCTCTTCGGCACGGGTAATGGCTACATAGAACAAACGGCGTTCTTCCTCCAATCCTCTCATCGAATCCATACTCATGGAGCTTGGGAACAAGTTTTCTTCCAAACCCACTACAAATACATTCTTGAATTCCAATCCCTTGGCCGAATGGATTGTCATCAGTGTTATCTTGGCTCCATCGTTTTCTTTATCAGTATCTTGGTCGGTCAACAAAGACACTTCTGCCAAGAAATCTGTCAATGCCACATGCTCATTACCTTCTTCCCTTCGGCTGGCACAGAAATCATGCATCCCGTTGACCAATTCTTCGATATTCTCTTGACGACTCAGATTTTCCGGTGTACGATCTTGGTAAATTTCATTCATGATACCCGATTGGCGCACAATTTGGCTACCTATTTCAGAGGCATCCTTTTCCAATGCATCCTTGATAAACAATTCCACCAATTCACGGAATCCCTGTAATTTGGTATGTGTACCTTTATTGATGGTCAATCCGTAAGCCAATGGTTCGCAAAGCACTTTCCAAAGACTCACTTCATGGGTTGTTGCTGCAGCTATAATCTTATTCAAGGTCGTATCACCAATACCACGGGCCGGATAGTTCAGCACACGTTTGAATGCTTCTTCATCATTCGGATTCACAGCCAAACGGAAGTAAGCAATCACATCCTTGATTTCCTTGCGCTGATAGAAGGACAAACCTCCATAAATCTTATAAGGTATGCTGCGTTTCCGGAGTGCTTCTTCGAATATACGGCTTTGTGCATTGGTTCGATACAGTATCGCAAAATCATTGTACGAATAGTCTTCCCTTGTATGTAGCTGTCGAATTTTATTGGCTACAATCTCACCTTCTTCTACATCACTGTAAGCATTGAACACTTCAATCGGTTCTCCCTTCGACTTTTCTGAATATACGGCCTTCCGAATCTGTTCATGGTTCTTTTCAATCAAGCTATTGGCTGCCTGAACAATGATTTGGGTAGAACGGTAATTCTGTTCCAGTTTAAAAAGCTTAGCCCCTTGATAGACTTTCGTGAATTTTAGAATGTTGTCAATGTTCGCTCCACGGAAAGAATAGATACTTTGGGCATCATCCCCTACCACACACACTTTCTGGTTTTCTTGCGTCAATTGAAGGACAATGCTATGTTGGGCAAAATTTGTATCCTGATACTCATCGACCAACACATAACGGAACTGCATGGCATACTTCTGACGAATTTCCGGGAAATCACGGAAAAGAATATAAGTATAAACCAACAAATCGTCGAAATCCATGGCATCACTCTGTCTGCACCGTTCCCAATACCGACGATAAATATCACGAGTAGCCGGCACTTTGGCATCCATATCCGCTTTGGCTATTTCCGGGTTGGAAGCATACGCATCGGGCATCACCAAATGGTTTTTGGCATTACTGATGCGACTTTGGATACTTCCCGGCTTGTATGTCTTGTCATCCAGTCCCATTTCCTTAATGATACTCTTCAGTAAACTCTTGGAATCCGAAGCATCATAAATGGTAAAATTGGAAGAGAAACCAATGGCTTGCGATTCAATACGGAGAATACGGGAGAAGATGGAATGAAAAGTTCCCATCCACAAATAACGTGCCCGATCGCCTACCTGACGAGTAATACGTTCCTTCATCTCCCGGGCAGCCTTATTGGTAAAGGTCAATGCCAGAATATTCCAAGGATCATACCCGATATTCATCAAGTGAGCAATCTTGTAAGTGAGTACACGGGTCTTTCCCGACCCTGCCCCTGCTATGACAAGTGACGGACCGTCGTTATATAGAACAGCTGCACGCTGGCTCTCATTCAATTCATCCAAATAATCATTCATAAACGTTTCTCTTTTGGGAACGCAAAGATAATGAAAGGCTCGATTTTCTACAAGGAAGCGAACATTTTAAAACTGAATTATGTTAATTCATAAAACGAAAATTTATGAACGTATTACTGACCACCATCACTTCTTTAATTATGACTTATAGCATGCCCACTCTTCCTTATGCCAAAGATGCCCTAGCCCCTATCATTAGCCAAGAGACCATCGACTTTCATTATGGCAAACATTTACAGACTTATGTCAACAACCTGAGCGCATTGGTCAGTGGCACTCCTTTCGAAGGCAAGACTGTGGAAGAAATCGTTGCAGTGGCCCCTGACGGAGCAATCTTCAACAATGCCGGCCAAGTATTGAACCATACCCTCTATTTCTTGCAATTCACTCCTCAACCGGAACAGAATCAGCCGACAGGAAAATTGGCAGAAGCTATCCAACGGGATTTCGGCAATTTCGAGAACTTCAAGGATGAGATGACTCAAGCGGCTACCAGCCTGTTCGGTTCGGGTTGGGCTTGGCTCGCCATGAACAAAGACGGAAAGCTGGTTATTGTAAAGGAACCCAACGGAAGCAATCCCATCCGTCAAGGCATGAAACCTTTGCTGGGATTCGATGTCTGGGAACATGCCTATTACCTGGATTATCAGAATCGTCGTACAGACCACCTTGCCAATCTATGGAAAATCATTGATTGGAAGGTCGTAGAAAACAGAATGTAAATCTCTCTTCATCGCTTATATAGTTAATTTTCGGTCGGGTTTACCTTTATCTTTAGGTAAGCCCGACATTTTTTCATACCTTTGTACCCAAAACAATAGGATTTTATCAAATCGATTATTATCTTTGTTGCATATATAGTTGAAGATATGAAACTTATTCTGATAACCCCTCCCACTTATTTCGTGGAGGAAGACAAGATAATTACGGCCCTTTTCGAAGAAGGGCTGGATATATTGCATCTACGCAAGCCCAATACGGCACCGATTTTTGCCGAACGTCTGCTTTCGTTGATTCCAGAACAATACCATAAGCGGATTGTGGTTCATGGGCATTTCTACCTGAAAGATGAGTATCGACTGAAAGGAGTTCATCTGAGTGAACGGAATTCGAACCTTCCTGAAAACTTTAAGGGACATGTGAGCCGTTCTTGCCATACATTGGAAGAAATCAAGATGCACAAGCGTAATTGCGATTATATCTTGTTCAGTCCGGATTTCGAACATTCTACTGATAAGACTTTTCATGCCAACTATACTCCTGAAGAACTTAAAAAAGCTCACAAAGCAGGCATCATCGACAAGAAAGTCATAGCTTTGGGTGGTATCAATCTGGACAATGCCCGCCAAGCAAAAGAGTTTGGATTCGGAGGAGTTGCTATCATGAGTGATGTCTGGGATAAGTTCAATACTTGCACCGACTGCGACTACACACAGCTCATTCAGCACTTCAAGAAGCTGAAAAAGCTAGTAGATTAGTTTTGAATTCTAATTATAATACGTAACTTTGCAAATAAATAAACCGAATAATCTTATTCTATTAATATAATAATGAGCACTACATCTTCTTTTAAAGTATTCTCGGGAACAAAGTCGAGATACTTGGCAGAAAAAATCTGCAAAAGCCTTGGTTGTGAATTGGGAAACATGAACATCACTCACTTTGCTGATGGTGAATTCGCTGTTTCATTCGAAGAATCAATCAGAGGTTCACATGTATTCTTGGTACAATCAACTTTCCCTAACTCTGACAACTTGATGGAGTTGTTGTTGATGATCGATGCAGCAAAGAGAGCTTCTGCAAAGAGCATCATTGCTGTGATCCCTTACTTCGGTTGGGCACGTCAGGACAGAAAAGACAAGCCACGTGTTTCTATCGGTGCTAAGTTGGTTGCTGACCTTTTGAGTGTAGCTGGTATCGACCGCTTGATTACTATGGACCTCCATGCAGACCAGATTCAAGGTTTCTTCGATATCCCAGTTGACCACTTGTATGCATCTACTATTTTCTTGCCTTACGTTCAGTCTATGAACTTGAAGAACTTGGTAATTGCCAGTCCAGACGTAGGTGGATCTAAGCGTGCTAGCTCATACGCTAAGTACTTGGATTGTCCATTGGTACTCTGTAACAAGACTCGTGAAAGAGCTAACGTTGTTGCGACTATGCAGATTATTGGTGATGTCCAAGGTAAGGATGTTATTATTATAGACGATATGGTAGATACAGCTGGTACTATCACTAAGGCTGCTGACATCATGAAGGAAGCCGGTGCTGCTTCAGTACGCGCAATCGCTTCTCACTGTGTGATGTCTGGTCCTGCTTCAGAACGCGTTCAGAACTCTATGTTGGAAGAAATGTTGTTCACAGACAGTATTCCTTATTCTAACCGTTGTGCTAAGGTGAAGCAATTGACTGTAGCTGACATGTTTGCAGAAGCTATCATCCGCGTAATGAACAACCAATCAATCTCTGACCAATACTTGATCTAATCATCAGTATACAGATACAAGAAAGGCTCCTTTAAAGGAGCCTTTTTTATTTAGGGAATAATATATCTGTTAACACCAATTGTCATTCAGAGCGAAGCGAAGAATCTCGAGGGCATCCACGTGAATGTATTAGTGTATGCTACCGAGATTCTTCCTCCCTTCGGTCGTCTGAATGACAAATAGTGTCAAGAAGTATATTGTTTCCTTTATTTATCTTCTTCTACGACGATATTTCCGACGTATCTTACGTTGATACTTCTTGACTTTACTGATTACCAGCCAAACGAACAATCCACCAAATACAGCGAAAATCAGAAGCACAATACCTGTATTGAGGTTATCCCCCTTGACACGGCTCCACATTTCGAGTACCTTTTGCAAATCTTCCTTGTTGCTGAAGTCACGGATAACAGCGCAACGTTCGATGACTTTCTTGTCCGGATATTGTACCGGATCCACTTGTACACTGTCTGCTTCCGGTCCAAAGAAATAGCTCAGATCGGAATAGTTTTCCAAAGTGGTATCAATCTTCTCTTCCAGAATTTCAGGAGTTGCCACAGCACTTACATAGCCAATCGCATCCATATTGCGCAACGCAATGTCCGGACGGCACATGTAGTTAATAAAATAGCTGGCTGCCTTTACATTGCGGGCATATTTCGGAATCACCCAACCATCGAACCATACATTACTACCTTCAATAGGAACCACATAGTCCAATTCCACTCCCACTTCAGCGGCTTCTTCAATGGCCCAAACGGCATCACCACTCCAAGTGAAGTTCATCCACGCCTTCCCCTTGGTCATCATTTCCTTACCAAAGTCGGCTTCCCAGCCAGCAATGTTAGGCTTCATGGCCTTGAGGTATTCTTCTGCCATCGCAATAGCTTCGTGAGAATTGTCGTTCATCAATTGTTCTACGGTTACCTCTCCCTTTTCCAAACGTTCCTTGTTGGCATAAATTACAGCCAAACCGTAACAGTCGCGGTAACTGTCCTTCATCAGGATCTTGTTCTGGAACTTCGGATTCCACATGTTGGCACATTCCAAAGCTTCTTCTTCTGTTACCAACTCGGTATTGTAAAGCGTACCGGCAGTACCCCACATGTAAGCTACCGCATAATCGGT
>SUXY01000052.1 GCA_015060705.1 Bacteroides sp.
TAGCCTTACCCAAGTAAGTTTCAGCAGAAGCTACGTTGTTCTTAACCAATTCGCACAAACCGAGGTTTGCGTTTACTTCAGGAGCGTTAGCGTTCTTAGCAGCAGCTTGCTTGAAGTAAGATTCAGCCTTAGCAACATCACCAGCAGCGAATGCCATTTCACCCAAGTTGTTGTATGCACGGAAATCGTTCGGGAACAATTGAGTTGTCTTAGTGAAGATAGCTTCTTGACGAGCCTTGTCGTTTGTCAAAGTTGCAGCGTAAAGCAATTCTTCTACGCTCAATACCTTAGCATCTGTATCAAATGCTTCGTTGATTTCTTCGTCGCTACGGCCGATGATGTCGTAGTTAGCTGTCAAGCGAGCACGACGCAACTGAGGAAGGATTTCGTCTGCCAAAGTCTTGTATACAGAAGAGATGTTCTTGATTTCGTTTTCTCTTTGTTCTGGATCTTGGTACATAGAAAGAACACGGAGAATCAAATCTTTGTCTTGCAAGTTAGACTTAGAAACCAATTCTTGGAAACCTTCCCAGTCCTGAGCTGTGTACTTAGCATCAACGTTAGCGTCAATCTTAGCCTTCTTCAATTGGCGGTTCAAGTACTTTTCTGCATTCTTTTCACGGTTTTCAGCCAAACCTGTGTTCAACTTAACACCACCATCAGGAGAAGCGTAAGCTGATACTTCGATGTTGTTCAACTTGAAGTTCTTTGTGTCAGCATTTACTTCAGCAACCTTCTTGTGGAATTCCTTCATTTCAGCAGAATTCAATTGGTTGTTGCGCAAGTTAGCTTGTTGGATCAAGAACATGATGTTAGCTTCTTGAGCTTGCTTGATGATGCGTTGATAAGCATCTTCAGCGTAAGAAGCGTTAGAGCTAGCAGCTGTAGGAAGTTCTGAAGTCGCAATTACACCGTCAGCAACCTTGATTGAAGGGATAGTGTAAGTCTTGCTGCCTCTTGTGATCTTGAAATCAAGATACAATTCAGAGTTAGCCATTTCTGGGACATAGTCGAAAGAAGCCTTCATTGTGTAGTTACCACCAGCCTTGTAAGAAATAGTCTGGCCGTTACCTTCTACCTTTTCACCTTGGAACAATGCTGGTTGACCCTTAGCTTCACCACCATTCCATCTCAAAACTGGAGTTACTTCTACTGTTGCGTTCTTCTTAAAATAACCTTCAGGGAACTTACCGTTGATAGTTACAGGAACTTTACCTGCTACAGCTTCCAAAACTTCAGGGTTAGTTGTGAAATAGTCAGAAGACAATTCGCCCATCTTGCCACATGATGAAAGGGCAAGAACCATTAATGCCACTAAAGGCAAATACAGCTTTTTAATCATAGTTACTTTTATTATTAAACGTTTATATAATTTGTTTTTCAAACTAGAGTCGGAGACAATTCCATATTTGGGGCAAAGATAAGAAAATATACCTTATTTACAGCCCTATAAGGGCGTTTTTTTTAAAAAAAACATAAAAAGGCTATAACTTTTGTATCAACAAGTATATTATTACCATTTTTGTTTGTCATCTGTATTCCTTTTACTGAAAGTTCTGTTTCTAGGGTGGTGTTCTATGATTTCACTTCGAAGTCTATTGGTATCCATATGGGTATAGATTTCTGTGGTGCCAATGCTTTCGTGTCCCAACATGCATTGAATGGCACGAAGATTGGCGCCGCCTTCCAATAAGTGGGTGGCGAATGAATGTCGAAATGTATGCGGGCTGATGGTCTTTTTCAACCCAATGGCATCAGCCAATTCTTTAATGATATGAAAAACCATGATTCGGGAAATATTTTTCCCTCTTTTGCTGATGAAAACGAAATCTTCATATCCCTCTTTGATGAAGGTATGATTCCGGTCGATGAAATAGAGTTGTAATTCTCGGATAGCACGGGGAGAAATAGGAACCAACCGCTGTTTACTTCCTTTTCCTTCTACTTTGATAAATTTTTCATCCAAATAGAGACTAGACAATTTGAGATTGCAAAGTTCGGAAACTCGTAATCCACAGCTGTATAGAATCTCCAAAATGGTACGATTCCTTTGTCCTTCCTTGGAGCTAAGGTCAACTTGCTCTATTAAGTTGTCTATTTCTTCGAGGGTGAGCACTTCTGGTAAATGAAGTCCGATTTGCGGGGATTCAAGTAATTCGCTAGGGTCTGTTTGAATATAATCATCCATGACCAAGTGGTGATAAAATGAACGAATGCCGGATAGTATTCGAGCTTGCGAACGAGCTTGGATGCCTAGGTCGTGTAAGTTGGCGGAAAAGTTTTCCAAATGTTCGAGTGTGACATCATATGGATGTACGTTTTTGCCTTCCAGATACTGAAATAATTTGTTGACGTCATTTAAGTAAGCTTGGACCGTGTTGGAAGATAGTGATTTTTCCAACCTTAAATATTGCTTGTATTTCTTTAATATCTGTTCTAGGTTCTCCTTACTTTTCATTTCTTTTTCTTACCTTTGTACCCTAATCGTTTGACAAAGGTATTAATTTTTGATTGAATTGATGTATGAAAATACAAATTATCAATGGTCCAAACATTAATTTGCTGGGAAAGCGGGAGCCAGGTATCTATGGTGCCCGTTCGTTTGAAGACTATTTGGTGGAGCTGAAAGCAACTTATCCGCAGGTGGAATTTGACTATTATCAGTCGAATGTGGAAGGTGAAATGATTAATAAGCTTCATGAAGTTGGGTTCGATTACGATGGAATTGTGTTGAACGCCGGAGCTTACACGCATACATCCATTGCGCTTCAGGATGCCATTCGGGCGATAAAGGCTCCGGTCATTGAAGTACACATCTCGAATGTACACCAACGTGAGGAGTTCCGGCATAAGTCGATGATTTCTTGTGCTTGTATAGGTGTCATTTGTGGATTTGGTCTCCATTCGTATCGGTTGGCGGTGGAAGCTTTGTTGTTGAAATGATTGATAGATATAAATAGGTAGAAAGATTATGATGTTGAAACAAACCAAAATCGTAGCATCAATTTCGGATTTGCGTTGTGATGTTGATTTTATTAGGGCTTTGTTCGAAGCTGGGATGAATGTAGTACGTATGAATACGGCTCATGCTTCCCGTGAAGGATTTGAAAAGTTGATAGCGAATGTTCGTGAAGTATCCAATCGGATTGCCATTTTGATGGATACCAAAGGACCGGAGATTCGTACAACTTCGTTGGTAAACAAAGAACCGATTTCTTTCCATGTGGGTGATCAAGTGAAGATAATAGGAAACCCTGATATGGAGACAAGTCGTGATAGTATTGCCGTTTCTTATCCTGATTTTGTGAAGGATTTGAAATTGGGTGGTACCATCTTGATTGACGATGGCGATTTGGAACTTCGGGTAGTGGAAAAGACGGAAGATTACTTGCTTTGTGAAGTTCAGAACGAAGCGACATTGGGTAATCGAAAGAGCGTAAATGTACCAGGAGTACGTATTAATTTGCCTTCGTTGACAGAAAAAGACCGGAACAATATTCTCTTTGCCATTGAAAGTGATATTGATTATATTGCTCACTCGTTTGTTCGGAATAAACAAGATGTATTGGATATCCGCGAGATTTTGGATAATTATGGTAGTGACATACGAGTGATTGCCAAGATTGAAAATCAGGAAGGGGTAGACAATATCGATGAAATATTGGAAGTGGCTGATGGCGTGATGATTGCTCGTGGCGATTTGGGTATTGAAGTTCCTCAAGAACGGATTCCTGGTATCCAACGGATGCTTATCAAGAAATGTACGTTGGCCAAGAAGCCGGTGATTGTGGCTACTCAGATGCTGCACACCATGATCAATAATCCTCGTCCGACTCGTGCCGAGGTAACAGACATCGCCAATGCCATCTATTATCGTACGGATGCTTTGATGCTCAGTGGTGAAACGGCTTATGGAAAATATCCCGTTGAGGCCGTAAAGACCATGACTAAGATAGCTGCACAAGCAGAGAAAGATAAGTCACAAGAGAATAATATCAAGATTCCTTTGATACCGGGTTCCAACGATGTGACTGCTTTTTTGGCAAAGCAAGCGGTTATGGCAACAGATAAATTGAATATCAAGGCGATTATTACCGATAGTTTTAGCGGACGGACTGCGCGTAATTTGGCGGCTTTCCGTGGAAAATATCCGGTATTGGCCATCTGTTATAAGGAAAAGACCATGCGTCATTTGGCTTTGTCGTATGGAGTGGAAGCTATTTATATGCCAGAAAAGGCCAATGGACAGGCTTATTACTTTGCTGCCTTACGCAAACTGATGGATGATGGCGTTCTTTCAGAAAACGACATGGTGGCTTATTTAAGTAGTGGAAAACAAGGGGCTCGTACTTCTTTCCTTGAAATTAATGTGGTAGGTGATGTGTTGGGCTATGGCTTGGATTATGTATTGCCTAACCGAAACCGTTATTTATAAAAAAGCGAATGAAAGAAACGGATGCACTCGATGAATATATCCTTCAGCATATCGATGAGGAAACCGATTATTTGAAGGCGCTTTATCGGGATACACATGTCAAATTGTTACGTCCTCGAATGGCTTCCGGTCATTTGCAAGGACGAATGCTCAAGATGTTTGTGCGGATGATTAGGCCGAAACAAATCTTGGAGATTGGAACTTATAGCGGTTATTCTGCTCTTTGCCTAGCCGAAGGATTGGAAGAAGGAGGAATGTTGTATACCTTTGAAATCAATGATGAACAAGAAGATTTCACCCGTCCTTGGTTGGAGAACTCTCCATATGCTGACAAGATCAGGTTTTATATAGGCGATGCATTGGAGTTGTTGCCAAAGATGGATGTTGTTTTTGATTTGGCATTTGTAGATGGTGACAAGCGCAAATACATTGAATATTATGAGCAAGTCATGAAAATGCTTTCTCCGGGTGGATACATCATTGCGGATAATACGTTGTGGGACGGACATGTGTTGGAAGAACCACATCATACGGATATGCAAACCATTGGGATCAAGAAGTTCAATGACTTGATAGCATCTGATAATCGAGTAGAAAAAGTAATACTGCCGTTGAGAGACGGATTAACGATAATAAGAAAAAAGTAAATAGGAACTATATGGAAACAACCAGACAGAATAAAGTTTGTCGTTTGATTCAAAAGGAATTGAGCGAAATATTCCTCCTTCAAACCAAGTCGATGAATGGCGTATTGGTGTCCGTCAGTACGGTGCGTATCAGCCCTGATATGAGTATTGTACGCGCATACCTCAGTGTATTCCCCTCGGCTAAGGCAGATGAAATAGTGAAGAACATTAATGACAATTCGAAGTCTATTCGTTATGAATTGGGTACTCGCGTTCGTCATCAGTTGCGTATTATCCCTGAATTGAAGTTCTTTGTAGACGATTCATTGGATTATGTAGAACGTATCGATGAATTGTTGAAAAAGTAAACTACGTGAATTTCCCGTTTTATATTGCAAAACGGTATCTTTTTTCTAAGAAGTCGCATAATGCGATCAATGTGATATCGGGTGTGTCAGTGTGCGGAGTTGCTCTTGCTACACTGGCATTGGTATGTACTTTATCTGTCTTCAATGGGTTTCAGGACTTAGTAACTACCCTATTTACAGCTTTCGATCCGGAATTGAAAATTACAGCCGTGAATGGGAAAGTGTTTGATGGACAAGATGAACGTATTCAGTCCATTCGACAGTTCCCGGAAATTGAAGTCTTTTCTGAATCTTTGGAAGACAATGCCATGGTACAATATAAAGGTAGGCAAGCCATGGTTGTCATTAAGGGGGTAGAGGACAATTTTGATCAGTTAACTCCTATTGACAGTATTCTTTATGGAAGGGGAGAATTGATTTTGCACGATGAGGTGGTAGATTATGCCATACCAGGAATAGAGTTGGTCTCTGTTTTGGGAACAGGGATTCGATTTTTGGATCCATTGGAGGTGTATGCTCCTAAGCGAGGAAGCCGTATCAATGTGGCAAGTCCAGTTTCGAGCTTTCATTCTGACTATTTGCATTCATCGGGATTGGTGTTTGCTGTAAACCAACAGAAGTACGATGCGTCTTATATTCTGACTTCTTTGGCTTTTGCCCGTGACTTGTTCCAATACGAAACGGAAGTTAGTTCTATAGACCTAAAATTTGAAGAGGGAACCAATATTCATAGGGTGCAAGAGAAAATTGCCCAACTGCTTGGTGAGGATTTTCGCGTGCTCAATCGTTATGAGCAGCAAGCGGATACTTTCCGTATTATGGAAGTAGAGAAACTCATTTCTTATCTTTTTCTTAGCTTCATTCTTTTGATCGCATGTTTTAATGTAGTGGGTTCTCTTTCTATGTTGATCATAGACAAGAAGGCAGATGTGATTACCTTGCGTAATTTAGGCGCTAATGACGATGTAATCACAAAGATTTTCTTGTTTGAAGGATGTTTGATCTCGTTTTTTGGGGCACTTGTCGGTGTCGTTTTAGGCTTGACTCTTTGTTTGATTCAGCAAGAGTTTGGAATTATTTCTTTAGGTAGTGGGGCATCTGCAGGAGCATTTGTCGTAGATGCTTATCCTGTAAGTGTACACTGGGAAGATGTCCTTTTGATCTTGACTACCGTATTGGTCGTAGGATTCTTATCTGTTTTGTATCCTGTACGTTCTCTAAGTCGACGTTTGTTGACAAAGCAACAATCATTCTAGTGTAATTCTTTCTACTGAGATGTTGTCCTGTCTTAAAAAGATAGAGGCTGATTCTTTAAATTTTTCCTCACTTTCCGTTGTCAAGAAGCGGCATATTCCTTCTTTGGTACATCTTTCGTCCATTTCTGGATGTCTATGAAGATAATCTTGTAAACTTCGGGCTACATATTCGCCTTGAGCTACAATTTGAACACGGGAAGGAGTATATTGTTTGATTTTATCCAGCAATAGAGGATAATGAGTACATCCTAAAATGAGCGTGTCAATATCTGGGTCTTTTCCCAATAGGTGTTGAACATGCTTCTGAACAAAATAGTCTGCTCCTTCGGTATGGTATTCGTTGTTTTCCACCAAAGGCACCCACATAGGGCAAGCTTCCCCCGTAACGCTAATTTCCGGAAATAACTTCTGAACTTCCAGTAGGTAGGATTCTGATTTGATGGTACCGGAAGTTGCAAGGATACCGACATGCTTGCTAGTGGTCAGATTTCCGATACATTCTACAGTTGGGCGGATTACCCCAAGTACTCTACGGGTAGGATCAATGGTAGGAAGATCATTTTGTTGGATAGTACGTAATGCTTTGGCAGATGCCGTATTGCATGCCAAAATAACAAGAGGACAGCCCAATTCGAACAACTTCTTCACGGCTTGTAGCGTAAACTCATACACTACTTCAAATGACCGTGGACCATAAGGCGTACGGGCATTGTCACCTAAATAGAGATAATCATATTCAGGCATTTGTGCACGGATTTTATCCAGGATGGTTAAACCGCCATATCCGGAATCGAATACTCCGATAGGGCCAGTTTTTTGTAAGCCGTTGTCTTTCATAGGATGCTTAAATAAAATGTCATTCAGACGACCGAAGGGAGGAAGAATTTCGGTGGCATAACGTATATGCTCCCGAGATTTTTCGGACGGAGTCCTCAACAACTCGTCTTCGCTTCGCTCTGAATGACAAATATCAATTTCTTGTCTAATTATTAAAGACCCAATTTTGCCTTAACAGCAGCAGTCACGTCTGTAGAGTGAGCTTCGTTGATGAAAGGAATCTGAGTAGCATTCAAGTCGAAGATATAAATATATCCGCCTTCTTGACCTACAGCCTTGATTGCATCATCAATCTTCTTGGCAATCGGTTCCAACATCTGCAACCAGCTCTGTTGCAATTGTTGCTGAGCATCTTGTCCCATCTGCATGCCTCTTTCATTCAATTCCTGCAATTCCTTCTGACGTCTTTCCTGAATGTTCTTCGGCAAGTTTGCTTGTTCTTGTTGGTAAGCAGCAAACTTCTTGTTGATTTCATCCTGAAGACGCTTCATCTCATCTTCGTATTGTTTTTGCATTGTTTGGATATCTGTCTGAGCCTTAGTGTATTCAGGCATAACAGTCAGAATTTCTTGAGTCTTGATATGACCGAACTTCTGTGCAAATACGCTCATCGGGAGGACAAGCATAAGGAGTAAAGCAATTTTCTTCAACATAGTTTTATTATTTTATTAGTTATTATTTTATTCTTGGTTGCAAAAGTAGGAAATTAATTTGAATATCCTAGTTTTGAGAGTACTTCATTACTAATATCGATACGTGGTGAAGCAAAAATGATACTTGTTGCCGAAGCTCTGTCGATGACAGCGTCGTATCCTCTTTGTTGTGAAATTTGTTTCACGGCTTCATAAATTTGATTCTGTATCGGTGTAATCAAGGCTTCTTCCTTCTTGGCCATTTCACCTTCCGGACCGAAGTATTTTTGTCTCAATTCAGCAGCTTCCTTTTCTTTGGCAATGATTGCTTCCTCTTTCTGGGTACGTTGAGTCGCACTCAATGTGGCAGAAGCCTTTTGATAGGCTGTATACAAGGTTTCAGCTTCCTTCATCTTAGCTTCTATAGCTTTTTGGTATTGTTGAGAAGCTAGTTCCAATTCATTGTTGGCACGCTGATAAGCTGGAATGTTCTCCATGATGTATTCCATGTCAATCAAAGCAAACTTCTGGGCATTAGCCATAAAAATACCGGCTAAGCAGCAGATAGAAAGTAAAATTAGTCTTTTCATAAATACCTCCTTTTTTATCTAGTTTAGAATTCCTGTCCAATGATGAAGTGGAATTGGCTTCCGCTATATTGGGTAGAACCATTAATCTTGTCGAAACCATATGCCCAGTCGATACCCATCATACCGATCATCGGCAAGAAGATACGTACACCTACACCAGCAGAACGTTTCAAGTTAAATGGATTGAACTTGCTCACTTCTGTCCATGCATTACCGCCTTCTACGAAACCTAATGCATAGATACTAGTCGAATTTTCAAGCATCAATGGGTAACGGAGTTCTGCTCCCAAACGAATATATGCATAACCTTCGCTACCATACGGAGTCAAGGAACCGTTTTCGTAACCACGCAATGCGATTGTTTCTGATGCATAGCTTGTACTGTAACCAGTCATACCGTCACCACCCATATAGAAGGTTTCGAATGGAGACTTCTTGTATTTGTTGTAATGACCCAATAAACCGAATTCTGCACGGGTCATGATAACTGGACACTTCTGAGCACCCGACAAAGCGGTATATGTCTTTGCTTTGAATTTCCACTTGTGGTATTCAACCCATCTGAACACGCTTGCTGCTTCATCGTAATCGTCTTTGCCATAGGTAGCATAGTCCTTGTCGCTGAACAAAGAATATGGAGGGGTGAAGTGTACCGATGCCGAGAAGTCCGAACCACTACGTGGGAAGATTGGGTTATCGGTAGAGTTACGTGCTAAGGTAAGACCGAAACTCAAGTTGTTACAATTACCTGTAGACATGTATTCACCATTGTTCAAGCGGATATAGAGATAACTCCAGTCTTTTAAAATAAAGCGTTGGAAAGACAATTCTGCTGACAAAGTGAAGTAGTCATCCGGCCATCTTAAACGCTTACCCCAACCCAAAGATAAACCATACATTTGGATAGACTTGTCTGGATCATAGTATGACTCATAATTGTTATAGTAGTTGTTGTAGTAGCTACCATATCCGCTATAATAGTTCCAATAGTTGTTCATATAAGCAGAATTGTAGTAGTTGCTACTGATGTCTGTCTGTACGGAATAAAATGCCGAAACAGAGAAGGAGTTCGGTCGTTTGCCACCAAACCATGGGTCAAAGAATGATACACTATATGATTGATAATAGCTACCATTGGTCTGACCACTGATAGTCAATGTCTGACCGTCACCTTGTGGTAAAATACCACGATAGTTATCGTTCTTTCTGAATAAGTTGGCAATAGAAAAGTTAGTAAACTTCAAACTGAGCTTACCGATAACCCCT
Organism: Bacteroides sp.; assembly: GCA_015060705.1. GTDB lineage: Bacteria > Bacteroidota > Bacteroidia > Bacteroidales > Bacteroidaceae > Phocaeicola. The sequence goes on from SUXY01000052.1 coordinate 10,011, forward strand.
GTTTGTCCCCAACCGGCAGAAAACTCAATCTGGTCATTGGCTTTAGATTCCAAGTTCCAGTTGATATCTACTGTACCGTTTGCGGCATCCGGTTGTACGTCCGGATTGATGTTTTCCGGATTGAAGTGTCCCATCTGCGCAATTTCACGATATGAACGTTCCAAGGCATCCTTGTTGAACAAGTCGCCTGGTTTAGTACGCAATTCACGGCGGACTACATTTTCATACAAGCGGTCATTACCATTGATGCGAACGCGGTTGATGGTTGCCTGAGGCCCCTCGGTTATACGCATTTCCAAATCAATGGAGTCACCCACGATGTTTACTTCTACAGGGTCCAAGTTGTAGAATACATAACCTTGGTTATAATATCTATTACCGATTGCATCATCATCCGTGCTGATACGTTCGCCCAACAATTTCTGGTTGTAGACATCACCTTTCTTCATGCGCAATTCGGATGCGAGGAAGTCCGAAGGATAAATGGTATTACCTACCCAGGTAATGTTACGCAGATAGTATTTGTTACCTTCTTCGATGTTCATATAAATATTTACTGAACGGTCATCGAATGGAGTGATGCTGTCTACAACAATTTGTGCATCACGGTAACCCAACTCGTTGTATTTGTCGATAATCAATTGCTTGTCTTCTTCGTATTTTTCTTCAATGAACTTTTTCGGACGGAAGATATTGACCAGCTTGTTCTTTTCGTTGGTCTTCTTCATCACACGCTTCAACTTCTTGTCTGACAAGATAGTATTTCCATCAATGATAATTTGATTTACTTTTACTTTTTCCTTCTTGTCAATCATGACATCCACGTTCACTTGTTCCTTGTTTCCTTCAATCGGTCGTTCGATGATGTTCACTTCTGCATTCTTGAAACCTTTGTCGTCGAAGTGTCTCTTGATGACAATTTTTGCACGGTCAATGGTGTTAGGAGTAATCTGGCTTCCTTTGGCCCAGTTTACACCTAATTTCGTTTCTAAGTCTTCACGTTCACTCTTCTTGATACCATGATAGCGGATTTCAGCGATACGCGGACGTTGAGTAAGGACAATCTTCAAGAAAATCTTATTGCCTACAATCTTTTCAGCCTCAATTCTTACATCAGAGAACAAACCATGACGCCAATAACGTTTGATGGCAGAAGTGATATCGTCACCAGGTACGGTGATGGTTTGACCTACGGACAATCCAGAGAGACCAATGAGTACATAATCCTCATAGTTCTTGACACCTTCCACTTTAATCCCGCCGATTTCATACTTCTTAGGAGTAGCCGAATAGAGAATAACAGGACTATTGTTCTCTTCAGCGGTGATTTCTTGTGCATTACCTGGAGCGCAGAAGCAGAGCAGGCATGCTAATGTTGACAATATGAATGAAAAACGATATTGCATTTCTTTGATTTTATATTTGTTCACTGGTTTTGCCAAAACGGCGTTCTCTCTTTTGATAGTCATGGATAGCTTTGCAAAGCTCTTCTTCCTTAAAATCCGGCCAGAAAGTATCACAAAAATACAATTCTGAGTAAGCACATTGCCACAAGAGGTAGTTGCTTAAGCGGATTTCTCCTCCGGTACGGATAAGAAGATCCGGGTCCGGCATAAACTGGGTGCATAAATGTTCGTCGATGGTTTTATCCGTGATTTCATTGACTGCCAATACACCTTGCTTGACTTTTTCTGCGATCCGCTTGACCGTATCGGTTATTTCCCATCTAGAAGAATAGCTGAGAGCCAAAACCAAAGTCATACCGGTATTGATTGAAGTGCGTTCAATGCATTGGTTGAGCCTATTCAAAACATCGGCTGGCATTTTACTCATGTCGCCAATGATCCGGAAACGGATGTTGTTCTTCATGAAGGTTTCTTCTTCAATTGAATCCATCAATAACGCCATCAAAGCGCTGACCTCGTCAACGGGGCGGTTCCAATTCTCGGTAGAAAAAGTATATAATGTAAGGTATTTGATACCTAGTCTTGCTGCTTCTTCTGCGATGACATGAACCGTTTCGGCACCAGCTTGATGTCCGAAACTACGGACATGACCTCTTTGCTTTGCCCATCTGCCATTCCCGTCCATAATAATAGCTACATGCGACGGGATACGGGTCATATCGATTTGTTCTCTATATGTCATGCTTTCTAAATTTATCATTTGTCGGATCCCAATTTGTTGAGTCTTCCTCGCCATACTTCTCCGGTTTGACTCCACATTACCCAAATATATTGTTGGTCGTCCACAACATAGGAGTAGTTTCCTGACGTTGCTTCATACAAATCGTTGAAAGCTGCAGGGAACATGAATTTGGCAGTAATGGCTTCCCAACTAATGCCATCGTCTACCGACACATAGAAATGGCTGAAAGGTTCGAGGGTACCCTTGAATTGTCCAAAACCTCCAAATGTGTATAATTCATTGTTATAATGAATCAATCCTTGGTTCTCCAATTTAGGACAAGCATTTCTGCTGTTTTCCAATGTCAGTTCTGTCCAATAATCTTCAGTACTTAGTTGAGTCCATATGGTTGTGGTCGTATCTGTAGCCAAATCATTGTTGCCCAATAAAATAATCTTGCTGATTTTTGCATTGGTATTCAAGGCAAAGCTAACAGATGCAAAATCAGTTTTCGGGAACTCGGCAGGCATTTCTTCGGTGCGAGTCCATGTGATACCATCTTCGCTTTCCAAATAATAATTGTCAGTATCAATACCTACCATCTTTTGGGTATAAGTATTGTGGATATTGGCGAGCAATAGGGAGAAACGCTGGGCAGTTTCTACCTTACTCCAGTTCAATCCATCCATAGAGGTGTACAATTCTTGATCTACCAACATATAGAACTGGTCACCCCATGACATCACCGATGCATAGTTCGCTCCAGCTGGAAGGTTGGTTTGGGTCAGCTCAGACCATACGGAACCATCGGTTGTTTGGGTCATGCTGATACCCGCTTCATCAGCAGTAAAAACGTAAATGTTCTTGTTGGCATACACTGCTTTCTGCTTTTGGATACTCTTGTTGAAGTTGCTTTCAATGTTGCTCCAAGTCAAAGAATCCGGATCTTGTTGGTGCACATTGATTTTAGCTGTGTAATTACGACCAAAAGCACCGATTTCAGACATCACCTTGAACTGGATAGGCTTTTCAAAATTCAATGAATCGGTCGATTCCCAAAGCGAATCTTTTTCGGCTACGATATAGATTCCTTTGGTATCGGCTGTAATGTCTACGACCACTTTTCTAACATCTGTGCCAAAAGGAAGTGAATCAGGATTGTAGATTAACCCTTCTTTTTGATTGATGACGAAAGGATACTCGGCGCCAACAACACCGAAAGTCAAGGTTGTATCCTTTCCGTTTACTACGGCAGGATAGGCTGTAACAATACTATCTGCAATGGAAAATGCAGTAATACTGGCATCCGAACTAAATTCATATTCTGTAACGTCTGAATCAAGGCACGAAGAGATACCACATGCCATAATAAACAGACTGAAGATAATATTCAGGACTTTTAATTTCATGTTCGATTACGGTTCTTTTATTTCAAGATGCAAAAGTAGAAAGTTTTTTCTCTCTACAGAAGTTTTAGAACAAGTTTTATATTAATTTATAGATAAAATAAGTCTTTTTCGCTGTTATTCAGACGGATTTCCCTGCTTAAACGCGGTGTTGGAGGCATGTGCGAGGTTTTTCCCGAATGTCTTTTCTGTTAAAGAATTGCAATTTAATGGCATTTGTGGAGCTTTAACCCCTTCCTTTAAGTAGTGGTCTGAATTTTCAATATAGACTTCGTCCCAACAATGGTTGTCAATAAAGGACTGCAGGAGAATACTTCCGCCTTCTACCATGAGTGATTGCAGCTTCTTCTGATAAAGCACTTCCATGATTTGTGGAAGGATGTCTTGTGAGAAATCCAATACGATGTATTCTACCTGCGGGAGTATGGGTGTTTCCTTTTGAGAGGTAAAGACAATCGTAGGAGTGCTTCCGTCAAACAGAGCGAGATGATGCGGAAGCGTCAAATTCTTGTCAATAACCATGCGGACCGGATTCTTTCCGTACCAACTTCGGGTAGTCAATGAGGGATTGTCAAGCAAAGCAGTCTTTCTTCCTACTAAGATGGCTGCGTGTTCTGCTCTCCTTTTGTGTACGACCATGGACGAAAGGGGAGTTGAAAAGATGAAGGGATGCCCCCCGGTGCGATGAAGATCAATGAAACCGTCTGCCGACTGCGCCCATTTGAGGGTAATGAAAGGACGACGATGGGTATGGAAGGTAATGAACCGACGAACCAATTGTCGGCATTCTTCTTCGAGTACCCCTACGGTTACTTCAATTCCGGCATCCCGCATTTTCTGTATACCTCTGCCTGCTACCAAAGAAAAAGGGTCCATGCACCCTACCACTACTTTAGGTATACCTTTATTTATTATAAGATCGGCACACGGAGGTGTCTTGCCGTAATGCGAGCAAGGTTCCAGACTGACGTAGATAGTCGACTCTTTCAGCAAGTTTTCGTTCTTGACAGAACGGATGGCGTTGACTTCGGCATGTGCTTCTCCACAACGGATGTGGTATCCTTCCCCGATGATGGTGTCGTTGTGAACAATGACAGCACCTACCATGGGGTTAGGAGCCGCATTACAAAGCCCGTTTTTAGCCAATTGAATGCAACGGGCGATATATTTTTCGTCTTTTGTCATGATGATTCTTTTTTAATCTTTATTTTTGCGTGCGAGAATGAAAATTATGCATCCTATAGTAAATGAAATAAGAGACGCCTTGCGGGGGTATTACCCCGATTCCGAAGCCTTTTCGATAGCAAAAATGTTGTTGGTAGAGGTATTCGGATTTTCAACCCTCGAACTGTATGGTGGCAAAGATAAGGAGATTTCCGGAAAATGTCGGGACGTTTTGGATGAAATGATAGCACGTTTACAAAAAAACGAGCCGATACAATATGTAATAGGTATAGAGAGTTTTGGTGGGTTGACTTTTGAAGTGGATGAAAATGTGTTGATTCCTCGTCCGGAAACATGGGAGTTGGTTCAATGGATTGTAGAGGATTGTCAGTCGGATTCTTCTTGCCGGATTTTGGATATCGGAACCGGAAGCGGATGTATTGCTGTCTCGTTGGCCGAACGTATTCCTCAAGCAGAAGTAGAAGCATGGGATGTGTCGGAAGGCGCGTTGCAAGTGGCAAAGAAGAATGGGGAGAAGAATGGGGTAGATGTCTGTTTTCGTCAACAGGATGTGTTGAAGGCTATGCCAGGGAGTACTCGTTATCATGTCATCGTAAGCAATCCTCCTTACATTGCCGAAAAGGAAAAAAAAGTGATGGATGCCAATGTGCTTGATTGGGAACCTTCGCTAGCTTTGTTTGTGCCCGATGAAGATCCGCTGCTCTTTTATCGGAAGATAGCCCAGTTGGGATTAGAAATGTTGACGGAAGATGGGGCACTTTATTTTGAGATAAACCAAGCGTATGGTCAGGAAACCTTGCAAATGCTGAAAGATTTGGGATATACTCAGACCGAACTGAAGAAAGATGCTTGGAATAATGATCGTATGATTAAAGCTAAACGATAAATGAAAAAAGAATGTACAGAAAATGAGGCTCGGCTGAAAGCAGAGGCTTATTGTGCGGCAGCTGAGCGGTGTACGGATGATGTTCTGCATAAGTTGGAGCAATGGGGATTGTCAGCGTCTTCACACGAACTTGTGATTGAGCATTTGAAGAAAGAACGGTATGTTAACGATGCCCGATATGCGGTTGCTTATGTAAGGGACAAGTACCGTTTCAATCAGTGGGGAAGAATCAAGATCTCCCAAGCCTTGAAGATGAAGCATATCGATTCACAAAGTATTTCTTTGGCGCTTCAGGAAATAGACGAGGAAGAGTATTTGTCTATCCTTACGTCGCTTCTTCGAAAAAAGAAGAAAAGCGTGGAGGCAAATAACGAGTATGAACGGAACGGTAAAATCCTCCGTTTTGCTGCAAGTCATGGCTACGAAATAGATGCAATTCTCCATTGTATGGAGCAAATGGAAGACGAGGATGAGTTGGTGGAATGATTTGTGGGAACTCTTTTTCCCTCAGTGTTGTCTGATTTGTGGCACTCGTTTATTGGAGGGTGAAGAGCATGTGTGTTTCCGGTGTTTGTCAGGATTACCCCGCACTCAGATGTATGGGCAACCAGGAAACGAGGTGGAGAAATGTCTATGGGGTAAGGTCCCCTTCGAAAAGGCTAGTTCCTATCTGTATTATACCAAAGGTGGCGATGTACGTAAACTCTTGTTCGAAATGAAGTATTATGGGAATGTCAGTTTGGGGCGTTTCTTGGGGCGATGTATGGCTTGCGATTTGCTCCCGTCCGACTTTTTCGAAGATGTTGATGTGGTGATACCGGTCCCTTTGCATCCCCGTAAATGGAAGGAGAGAGGGTACAATCAGAGTCGTTTGTTGGCAGAAGGAATATCGGACATTACTGCTCTTCCGTTGTGTGATGATTGGTTGATTAGAAGACAATATACGGAAACTCAGACGCGAAAAGGAAATTATGAGCGGTGGTTGAATGTAGAAAACATGTTTGAATGTACTTCGGATGAACGCTTTTGTGGCAGGCATGTATTGTTGGTAGACGATGTGCTGACAACGGGAGCGACACTTGTGGCTTGTGCCGATGCATTGAAGCGGGTACCGGATATTCGGATAAGTGTATTGACATTGGCAATGGCTGGTGATATTTAAAACTTTTTCTTGTTAAGAAATTCATCATTCTGTTTCGTTATATCAAAACCTTTCTTTAATTTTGCAAAAAATAATCAGACGAAATAAGTTATGAGAACTTTAGAAAAATTATTCGCAGAGAAGTTGTTGAAAGTGAAGGCAATCAAGTTGCAGCCTTCTAATCCGTTTACATGGGCATCAGGATGGAAGTCTCCATTCTATTGTGACAATCGTAAGACGCTTTCTTATCCTTCTCTCCGTAACTTTGTGAAGATTGAAATCAGCCGTATCATTCTCGAAAAGTTTGGTCAGGTAGATGCAATTGCAGGTGTGGCAACAGGTGCTATTGCACAGGGTGCTTTGGTGGCAGAAGAATTGAACCTTCCGTTCGTGTACGTTCGTTCGTCTCCAAAGGATCATGGTTTGGAAAACTTGATTGAAGGTGAGCTTCGTCCGGGTATGAAGGTTGTTGTTATCGAAGACTTGATTTCTACAGGTGGCAGCAGCTTGAAGGCTGTAGAAGCTATTCGTCGTGATGGTTGTGAAGTAATCGGTATGGTTGCTTCTTATACATACGGTTTCCCGGTAGCTATTGAAGCATTCAAGAATGCAAAGGTTGAATTGGTTACATTGACTAACTTTGAAGCTGTACGTGAAGTTGCAGTGAAGACTGGTTATATTAACCAAGAAGATGTAGCTTTGTTGGACGCTTGGAGAGAGGATCCAGCTCATTGGACAGGAAAATAAATCATTTTTGGGTTAGAATAAAAATGAAGGAGAGCAGTTTGGGGGCCTAAATAACCCTCGAACAGTTCTCCTTTGCTATATAAGTAAACTATGGTACAATTTGAAAGTAATGTAAAGTTCGTTCCTTATAGTCAGGAACGGGTATATAACAAGTTGGAGGACTTGAACAATTTGTCGGGCATCAAGGAACGTTTGGAACAGGTGCGCGAGAAAGTGGGAGATAAGATTCAGGATATCGTTTTCGACCGTGATTCGTTGACTTTGACTGTACAGGGCATGAATGTGACTTTGCGCATTATCGAACGCGAACCGTGTAAGTGCATCAAGTTCGAAGGAGATCATTCACCTATTCCTTTGAATCTTTGGGTGCAGATGCTTCCGGTGACTAGTGAACAAGCCAAGTTGAAAGTAACCATTCGTGCGGAAGTGAATATGTTTATGAAGGCAATGATTTCCAAACCTTTGCAGGAAGGTGTGGAAAAGTTGGCGGAAATGTTGGCAATGATTCCTTATTAATCGATAGATACGAAAGATATGGCTCAGAAACTTTGGGAAAAGAATGTACAGGTCAATGCGGAGATTGACCGCTTTACGGTTGGACGTGACCGTGAAATGGACCTTTATTTGGCAAAGCACGATGTGATGGGCTCTATGGCTCATATCACCATGTTGGAAAGCATCGGTTTGCTTACTTTTGACGAGTTGGCGGTATTGTTGGATGAGTTGAGAAACATCTACGCATCGGCAGAGAAGGGTGATTTTGTGATTGAGGATGGTATCGAGGATGTTCATTCGCAAGTGGAACTGATGTTGACTCGTAAGTTGGGTGATGTGGGTAAGAAAATCCATAGTGGACGTTCCCGCAACGACCAGGTATTGGTAGACTTGAAACTTTTTACTCGTGCTCAGTTGAAGGAAATCGCTGAGGCAGTAGAAGATTTGTTTAAGGTATTGGTAGCCCAGAGCAATAAGTATAAAGAGGTGTTGATGCCGGGTTATACTCATTTGCAGATTGCCATGCCTTCTTCGTTTGGCTTGTGGTTCGGTGCATATGCAGAAAGCTTGGTAGACGATATGATGTTCTTGCAGGCTGCTTTCAAGATGTGTAACCGTAATCCGTTGGGCTCGGCAGCCGGTTATGGTTCGTCTTTCCCGTTGAACCGTGAGATGACTACCCGTTTGTTGGGCTTTGAGTCGATGAATTATAATGTAGTGTATGCTCAGATGGGACGTGGCAAGATGGAACGCAACGTGGCTTTTGCTATGGCTTCCATTGCCGGTACGGTAGCTAAGTTGGCTTTTGATGCTTGTATGTTCAGTAGTCAGAACTTCGGTTTCGTGAAGTTGCCGGATGAATGTACTACTGGTTCCAGCATCATGCCGCACAAGAAAAATCCGGATGTATTCGAATTGACTCGTGCCAAGTGTAACAAGATTCAAGGGCTTCCACAACAGATTATGTTGATCATGAATAATCTTCCTTCCGGTTATTTCCGCGACTTGCAGATTATCAAGGAAGTATTCTTGCCGGCATTCGAGGAGCTGAAGGATTGTTTGCAGATGGCTACCTACATTATGGACAAGATTAGGATCAACGAACATATCTTGGACGATGACCGCTATCTGTATATCTTCAGTGTGGAAGAGGTAAACCGTTTGGCAAGCGAAGGCATGCCTTTCCGTGATGCCTACAAGAAGGTGGGCTTGGATATCGAAGCCGGTAACTTTACCCATAATAAGCAGGTACATCATACTCACGAAGGCAGTATCGGTAATTTGTGCAACGACCGTATTGCCGGACTCATGGACGATGTTGTTAAGGGTTTCAACTTCGAAGGAATGGAAGAAGCCGAACGTTCATTGTTAGGTAGATAAAAGAAAACGGGTGCAAAATTTGGCTGATAAATGAAAAGTCTTTATCTTTGCACCCGTCTTAAAAACCAAATGCGGAAATAGCTCAGTTGGTAGAGCACAACCTTGCCAAGGTTGGGGTCGCGAGTTCGAGCCTCGTTTTCCGCTCTCTCATTGAGGATGCTCGAATGGTGGAATGGTAGACACGAAGGACTTAAAATCCTTTGGCCAGTAATGGCTGTGCGGGTTCAAGTCCCGCTTCGAGTACTTTTTAAAGCTCTTGTAAGTTAATGACTTGCGAGAGCTTTCTTTATACTAGATACAATTACTCTCAGATTGTCAGCAAATTCAGACTGCTTGACAATCTGAAAGTTATACTGCCGTTCCTAGCTGAAGTTCCTCAATCCCGGCTCACACCATAATTCCCCGGCACTGGGAAATAGAAAGGTGCACGCAAGTGTCCGGGATGACTTAGCTTTCCTGCCTTTACCCGCTCTTTCAATCGTCGGAGAGCCGTGGCATTGCTCAATCCGCAGATTTGTTGCATCTCCTTCGTGGTGATATAATCATGCTCCTTGAAATAATCCATCAGCAAACCGTCGATTTCGATTTCGCTGATTTCATTCGAACATTGCGAATACTTGGTTCGCATGAATTTGGTACCACTCAGTTTCTTCAATAATTGCTTGTCTGCTTTATAAACTACGCCTTTGAATTCGATGCTTTCGGCACGAATCTCATGGCGGTCACGAACGGAAGGCGACTTGGCGCTGATGCGGAAAGCACCCACACCGTCCAGCTGTACACTTTTTCCAGCCGCCAGTTCATCCCGGAGGACTTCTTCCAAAGCGATAAGAACACCTGTTACTACCCCTTCTTTGAAAGCGCTTCGTTTGCTAATAGTTCGAATCAAATCTTTGGTACTCGTTTTGCCCGTTACGACCGAGCGGGCATGGTAACGCACCTTCGTCTCACCTTTCTGTTGAGGGGTGCGGAACAAATCATACAATGCAGCCATATTATTTTTGTTTTAGTTCGGGAACCCTTAGCTTGAAGTTCTCGAAAGGTTATGAATCATCTGTATATCTATTGTCTTCGTCACAATTGTGAAGGAATAGCTTTATGTTATTTGAAGGAGAAACGCTACAATATATGAAGGAACTCCGTCACATATGTGCAGAAGACAATAGATGTAATACAAATATACTGCATAACTTAAAACTTATTACTAATTCTCCGTTTTTTTTTCGGAAGATTATTCTTCTAACCACCCTTTGATGATACTGATAGCTTCTTGCTTCATCTCTTCCGGAAGCGTATTGATACGTGCCCGGTGGCTTCCACGAGGTTCCACAAAAATATGCATGTTTTCCTTCTTGCTAGTGTCTAGCCAGAAAGGAGCAGCGGCTGACCATGGGTCGATTTCACCATAGACAAACAGCATCTTTGGGTCATTCTTCTTCAAGAACTTGGTGATTTTCTTGCTCAAGGTCTTGTCGAACTTGGTGTTCTTGGCATCGTCCGGAAGCATGAGACGTTTCAGATAACCTTTACTGGACTTGATGGAAAGGTATTTCTTGAATGGACGGATGTCGTAGCCATAATATCCCAATTCACGGGCAGCTTGTACGAAGAATGATTCGTTGCCTCCCCCTTTGGCAAAGTAGGATGGCTCGCTGATGTCCATCAAGTGTTTGTAGATGGCGTCATCGTCGGCATCACAAGCGGGGATGGTGCTGACAGGTGTTCCCCATTGCCACAAAGCAAAGGAGTATTCCAAAACCGAGTAATCGTAGATCTCTTCGATAGGAGCATTGAACTCGTATTTCTTTTCTTGGCAATGCGCTTCAAAGCGAGGAAGCAAGGTGGCTTTCCGCTTTAAGGCTTCCAGTTGGAAATCCTCAATCTTGCGGCGTTCTTCTTCGGTTCCTACTTGGCGAAGGAAAGGTTCGTGGCGACCGTCTTCTACTCCATAGCACAACGGACCAACATAAGGTACGGTGATGTCTACATCGTTCGGATAGAAGGTGCGGTACAACATGGCTGTTTGTCCGCCTTTGCTGATGCCGGTAGCTATCCATTTGCCCGGATAGATGCTCTTGAAGGCTTCGCGGACGGCGTGAAGGTCGTTGGCACTACTTTCGGCAGTCAAGTATTGCCAGTCACGAGGCTCCGGTGTAGATTCCAAGAAATAGCGGTACTCTACAAAGATCATGTTGGTGTTGAACATACGGGAGAGTTCTTCACGATACTTCGGATAAAGGGCATAACCGGCTCCATAACCTTCGGTGACAATGACGGTAGGACGGTCGAATCCCACATGCGATACGATGACGCGTTGGCGGAAGTTTCCTAATTCCGGTCGGTCATGGTCTATAGGTTGGGTGAAATAAGTCACGTATTTTTCAGCAAACTCTGCACTTTCGAGTGGTTTGATTTCTGTAATGTTGCTGATGGCTTTCAGCTTGTCTTGAAGGTCGGTTTGGGCTATTGTTGGAAGTGCCAGAAGGCACCACATCAGAAGCAACCATAAATGTTTGAATTGTTTCATGTTATATTGTGATAAAAAAGATTGTCATTCAGACGACCGAAGGGAGGAAGAATCTCGGAAATATAAAGGGAATGATACCGAGATTCTTCGCTTCGCTCTGAATGACAAAAGTTAATTGTTTCTTAATAATTAATAAGCCAAATTATAAAGAGCTTCGATATCTTCGATAGAAGTCGGACGTGGGTTACCGCCGGTACATACATCGTTGAAAGCATCAACGGCCAATGTATGCAAATCTTCCTTGCGTACACCGATTTCGTTCAACTTCTGAGGGATACCGATGCTGAGTGAAAGTTGCTTCACGGCTTCAACAGCAGCCTTCACGCCTTCAGCCTCGGTCATACCGTCTGTGTTGACACCCATAGCCTTAGCGATGTGGATATACTTTGGAGCAGCAGGAGAATCAGCGTTATATTCCATTACGTATGGAAGCAACAATGCGTTGGCTACACCATGAGGAGTGTCGTAGTGAGCACCGAGAGGATGAGCCATAGAGTGTACAATGCCCAAACCTACGTTGCTGAAGCCCATACCGGCGATATACTGAGCTTGAGACATAGCTTCACGAGCCACAGGGTCATTGCCGTTGTCAACAGCAGCCTTCAAGTTGGCAGCAATCATTTCGATAGCCTTCAGTTCGAGCATATCCGACATTACCCATGCACCTGGAGTAATATAACTTTCGATAGCGTGAGTCAATGCGTCCATACCGGTAGCAGCGGTCAAGCCTTTCGGCATAGAATACATCAATTCAGGGTCTACGATTGCTACAGCAGGGATATCGTTCGGGTCAACGCATACCATCTTCTTCTTGGCGTCTTCGTCGATGATGACATAGTTGATAGTTACTTCGGCAGCTGTACCGGCAGTCGTTGGGAGCGCAAAGGTAGGAACGGCCTTTTTCTTAGTGTCAGCTACACCTTCCAATGATTTGACATCGGCAAATTCAGGGTTGTTGAATACGATACCGATACCCTTGGC
>SUXY01000053.1 GCA_015060705.1 Bacteroides sp.
AAGCAGCCGAAGTGCTCATCAAGTATCAAGGCTACATTGACCGTGAACGGATGATTGCCGACAAGATCCATCGATTGGAAGCCATCCGCATCAAGGGACGTTTCGATTACAATTCGTTGAACTCCCTTTCCACGGAAGCCCGCCAGAAACTCATCAAGATAGATCCGGAAACATTGGCGCAAGCCAGCCGAATCCCAGGCATCTCTCCGAGCGACATCAATGTATTGCTGGTACTTCTTGGACGATGAAACTATAAATGTTCCACGTGAAACAAACAATTTAATACTTTAACTATAAATAACTGGTTATGAACAAAGAACTTCTTTTGGCTAATCTAAGAGAAATTCCAGACTTTCCAATACCTGGGATACTCTTCTACGATGTTACTACCCTCTTCAAGAACGCAGCATGCGTACAAGAAATGATTGATGCTTTATATGATAAATACAAAGATAAAGGTATCACCAAAGTGGTAGGCATTGAATCAAGAGGATTCATTCTAGGTGGAGCATTAGCTGCTCGCCTAGGAGCAGGTTTTGTCCTTGCAAGAAAGCCGGGAAAGCTTCCAGCTGAAACCATCGAAGAAACATATGAAAAAGAATACGGCACAGACAGTATCCAAATACACAAAGATGCCATTAATGAAAATGATGTTATTCTTTTGCATGATGACTTATTGGCTACCGGTGGCACAATGGCTGCTGCCTACCGTTTGGTTCAGAAATGTGGTGCACCGAAAACATTCATCAATTTCATCATCGAATTGAAAGACCTGAATGGTAGAAATGCATTTCCACAGGAAGTCGAAATAGAAACACTTCTTCAATTTTAAAAGATCCGATGAAACAGGAAGAGATTAATACCAACGATTATCTGAAAGGCATAGTTCTGAATTTACCCGATAGTCCGGGCATCTACCAATATCTGAATACCGAAGGTACCATTATCTACGTTGGAAAGGCTAAGAATTTGAAGCGTAGAGTCTCTTCCTATTTCAATCGGGAGCACCCCAACGGTAAGACACGTTTATTGGTCAGTAAAATAGCCGATATTCGCTACATTGTCGTTAAAACCGAAGAAGATGCACTTCTCTTAGAGAATAATCTAATCAAAAAATACAAGCCGCGTTACAACGTCTTATTGAAAGACGACAAGACCTACCCTTCTATTTGCGTAAGCAACGAGTATTTCCCCCGTGTTTTCAAAACCCGTAACATCATACGAAACGGCTCTTCTTATTATGGCCCATATAGTCACATTCCATCGATGAATGCGCTATTGGAATTAATCAAGAAACTATATCCATTACGTACCTGTAGACATCCATTAACGCCTGAAAATATTAGTAATGGCAAATTCAATGTATGCCTGGAATACCACATCAAGAACTGCAAAGGACCTTGTATCGGAAAGCAATCGCACAAGGATTATTTAAGAGACATCGGTGAAATCAAGCAAATTTTGAAAGGAGATACTCAAATCGTATGCGACTTGCTAATGGATGAAATGCAGTCCTTAGCCATGGAGCTAAAGTTCGAAGAAGCTCAAGCCGTCAAAGAAAAGTACGATTTAATCGAAAGCTACCGATCTAGAAGTGAAGTAGTCAATCGCATCATCCACAACGTAGATGTATTCTCCATTGAAATGGACGAGAATTCGGCATATATCAATTACCTGCACATCACCAATGGTTGCATTAACCAAGCCTTCACTTTCGAATACAAAAAGCGATTGAATGAAACAAAAGAAGAACTGCTTCAACTGGGTATCATTGAAATGAGGGAGCGTTATCAAAGCAAATCCCGCGAAATCATCGTACCTTTTAAGCTAGAAATGGAACTGACCAACGTCACATTTACGATTCCGCAAAGAGGCGAAAAGAAGCACCTTTTGGAGCTTTCCATCATGAATGTAAAGCAATATAAAGTCGATCGCCTGAAGCAAGCAGACAAGTTGAATCCTGAACAAAAGAAGACTCGAATATTGAAAGAGATCCAGGAACAATTGCATCTACCCAAAATCCCCGTACACATCGAATGTTTTGACAATTCGAACATACAAGGTTCAGATGCAGTAGCTGCTTGTGTAGTATTTAAAATGGGAAAACCAAGCAAAAAAGACTACCGTAAATTCAATATAAAAACTGTTGTAGGACCGGACGATTATGCTTCCATGAAAGAAGTAGTCAGACGCCGTTATACGCGAGCTATTGAAGAAGAAACTCCCCTACCCGACCTAATCATTACCGACGGTGGAAAGGGGCAAATGGAAGTCGTGCGTGAAGTTATCGAAGACGAATTGAACCTTAAAATTCCTATTGCAGGCTTAGCCAAAGATAATAAACATCGAACATCGGAACTCCTTTATGGTTTCCCACCAATAACAATCGGCATCAAACAGAATACTCCACTATTTCATCTCTTGGAGAACATACAAGATGAAGTACATCGATTTGCCATAACCTTCCACCGGGACAAACGAAGCAAAAGTCAAGTAACTTCGGTATTGGATGATATTGCAGGCATTGGAGAGAAGCGCAAAACAGCCTTATTGAAAGCCTTCAAGAGTGTTTCACGCATCAAGAAAGCGACACTAGAAGAAATAGCAGGAGTAGTAGGCATGTCAGCTGCTAAAAATATCAAAGAAAAGCTGAAAGAATAAGGGATATTTCCTACCTTTGTCCTCATTATGAGAATAGTAATTCAACGAGTAAGTCATGCCTCTGTAACCATAGAAGGCGTTTGTAAGTCGGCCATCAAGGAAGGCTTCATGATATTAGTCGGCATTGAAAATGCTGATACACAAGAAGATGCAGATTGGTTATGTAAGAAAATAGTCAATCTACGTGTGTTTGATGACGAAAATGGAGTCATGAACAAATCTATATTGGACATAGATGGTAACATTCTAGTAGTCAGCCAATTTACTCTTCATGCATCCTATAAGAAAGGAAACCGTCCTTCCTATATCTATGCCGCTAAACCGGATGTAGCTATCCCACTTTACGAGTATTTCTGCAAAGCATTGACAGAAGCATTGGGAAAGGAAATCGGCACTGGAGAATTTGGAGCAGACATGAAAGTAGAACTCCTGAACAATGGTCCAGTAACCATTTGTATGGATACTAAAAATAAGGAATAAAATGACACTGGAAGAAGCTCAAAAACAAGTTGACCAATGGATCAAAACCTATGGTGTCCGCTATTTCAGCGAATTGACCAACATGGCCGTCCTTACCGAAGAAGTCGGTGAATTGGCACGAATTATGGCAAGAACCTATGGTGACCAATCTTTCAAGGAAGGCGAAAAGCACGATTTATCCGATGAAATGGCAGATGTCTTATGGGTACTCATCTGCCTAGCTAATCAGACTGGTGTAGACTTGACAAAAGCCTTCCAACGAAACTTGGAAAAGAAAACCAATCGAGATAAAGACCGTCATAAGAATAATCCAAAATTGTAAGTATATATGGAACATGTACACGATTACGACTGTGGTCATGACCACGAACATGAAGGTATGCAAAGCAAATACGAACTTGCCTTAAGCAAGTATAACACCCACCTTCATGACGACGAAGTAATGACAAAAGTTGACCTTCTCATCGAGAAACACTTGAATGAGAACAATACAATGGAAGTAAAAAAACAACTTTTCCATTACATCGATTTAACCACCTTGAAATGTACTGATACCGAAGAATCTGTAATGAAATTTACAGAAAAGGTAAACGAATTTGTAGACAAATACCCCGATTTGGATAATGTAGCAGCGATCTGTGTTTATCCGAATATGGCCGAAATTGTCCAAGACACATTGGAAGCGGATAATGTAAAAATTGCATGCGTCTCTGGCGGATTTCCTTCATCACAAACATTCATGGAAGTAAAGGTAGCAGAAACAGCTATGGCACTCCATACCGGTGCAGAGGAAATAGACATCGTTATGCCAGTAGGGAAATTTCTTAGTGGAAACTACGAAGAAATGTGCGATGAAATCGCTGAATTGAAAGATATCTGTGGGGAAAAGCCACTAAAGGTTATCCTGGAAACCGGTGCTTTAAGAACAGCATCCAATATCAAGAAGGCCGCGATTCTTGCTATGTATTCAGGCGCAGACTTTATTAAGACATCAACCGGAAAAGAGGCAATCTCCGCCACTCCAGAAGCTGCTTTAATCATGTGTGAAGCGATCAAGGAGTATTACAAAGAAACAGGCCGAAAAGTCGGTTTTAAAGCGGCCGGAGGCATTGATTCCGTAAAGAAAGCACTCGCCTATTACACCATTGTAAAAGAAGTGCTGGGAGAAGAATGGTTAAACAACGAACTCTTCCGTATCGGAGCTAGCCGATTGGCCAATCAGTTACTATCAGATATCGTAGAAGAAGAAACGAAGTTCTTCTAATCAAGCATAAAAAAGCCTCATTTGCAGTTAGCAATGAGGCTTTATATTTACTTCTTTCGTTCAATCACATAATCAATGAAGGATGTAAGTGCTGTTTTTAGTTCCTTAGAAATGGATTCAGGAAGAACGTCCAAAGCTTTGTTCCGATAGTCAACCATTACTTGACTCGCATATTCTATACCATCCTGCTGCTTGACATATTCGATAAAATGGGCAATTTCTTCATCCGTTGCTTCCAATCGACGAATCTTCAAAGCCAAGTCTATCATTGATTCATCTTTTAGAGTATTCAACACATACAAAGCCGGTAATGTCAGTTTGCCTTCACGCATATCGTTGCCTGTAGGTTTTCCTACCTCCTCGGATGAGTAATAATCAAAGATATCGTCCTTTATCTGGAAAGCAATTCCGATCAATTCTCCAAACAAAGCTGCCTTTTCAATCATTTCATCGGAACTTCTCACCGATATCACTCCTGCTTCTGCTGCCGATGAAAAGAGAGCAGCGGTTTTCTTGCGGATTACATCGAAATAGACTTCTTCCGAAAAATCGGTTGCATTGGTATTGGTCAACTGGATAATTTCTCCTTCTGAAAGGTTCTGCCCCAAACGGCTTACCAATTCCACCAAACGAATATCTCCAGTCAGTGCTGCGTTTGTCAAACTAGTAGCCAACAAATAATCACCCACCAACACCGATACCTTATTGTCATAAACGGCATTTACAGAAGACTGACCACGACGTTTATCACTCTCATCCACCACATCATCATGAACCAAACTAGCGGTATGCAACAATTCCAAAGAGATAGCAGCATAATAGGTAGAATCAACGATTTCACCGCATAATTTAGCCATCAGCAAAGTCAGCATTGGGCGCATCATCTTCCCATTCCGTTGTTTGATGAAGCGTATCACTTCACTCAACAAAGGATTGGAGCTTTGAAGTGATGCATCAAACTTTTGCTTGAAAACTTCAAACTCTGTGGAAATGGGGTGTTTTATCTGTTCTAATCTATTCATAAACGATTTTTGCGCTACAAAAGTAGTAATAAAACACGGAATACGGTATTTTTTTGTACTTTTACGATGAAAAAAACAAAGATTTTTAAATAATGGACAAACTTTTCCTCCTTGATGCATACGCATTAATCTACCGTGCCTACTATGCACTGATAAAAAACCCTCGAATTAACTCCAAGGGATTCAATACTTCTGCCATCCTAGGTTTTGTCAATACATTGGAAGATGTACTTAAAAAGGAGAATCCGACCCATATTGGTGTTGCATTCGATCCTTCAGGACCTACTTTCCGTCACGAAGCATTCGAACAATACAAGGCACAACGTGAAGAAACCCCGGAAGCAATCCGTTTGTCCGTACCTATTATTAAGGATATTATTAGTGCATACCGTATTCCTATCCTTGAGGTGCAAGGATTTGAAGCGGATGATGTAATCGGTACCTTGGCAACCCAAGCCGGAAAACAAGGTATCAACACTTATATGATGACTCCAGACAAGGACTATGGTCAGTTGGTCGGTGAGCATGTATTCATGTATCGCCCGAAGTATGGTGACAAGGAGTTTGATATAATGGGAATAGAAGAGGTAAAAGCCAAGTTCAATATTGAGTCCCCGCTGCAGGTCATTGACATGCTAGGGTTGATGGGGGATTCTTCAGATAATATTCCTGGATGCCCTGGAGTCGGTGAGAAAACAGCACAAAAGCTGATTGCACAATTTGGAAGCATCGAGAACCTCCTCTCCCACTCTGACGAATTGAAAGGCGCTTTAAAAACAAAAGTGGAGACTAACAAAGAAATGATCATGTTCTCCAAATTCCTAGCTACCATTAAAACCGATGTACCTATCGAACTAGATATGGAGGATTTGAAAAGAGAAGCACCGGATGAGGATGCCTTACGGAAAATCTTTGAAGAGATGGAATTCCGTACACTCATTGAGCGCGTATTAGGCAAAGAGAAAAAATTGTCACCTACAGAAACACCTACTCCAGCCAAAGGGGACGGTCAGCTTTCATTGTTCGGAGAACCAACAAATACGACTTCAAAAGCCGTTTCACAAGGCAATCTCTTTGCAGAATTTGCGGATGAGGGGACGAGTGAATCCAAATTTTCAAATCTCACGAACTTAAACGATCTTACTTTTGACTATCAACTCATTGATTCTGAAGAGAAAAGAAGGGTTTTAATTCAAAATATTAAGACAAAAGAAATTTTCAGTCTAGATACGGAAACCACAGACATTGACCCAATCAATGCCCAGCTTGTCGGAATGAGCTTCAGTTATGCCGAAAACCAAGCTTTTTATGTTCCGATTCCAGCTGATCAAGTGGAAGCGTTAAAAATCGTCAATGAATTCAAAGAAGTCCTCGAAAACGAACAAACTCTTAAAGTAGGACAAAACATTAAATACGATTTGTTGACTCTTTCCAACTATGGCATCAAAGTCAAAGGTCCGATGTTCGATACTATGATTGCTCATTATGTCATGCAACCGGAGCTTCGTCATAACATGGACTATTTGGCGGAAATCTATCTGCACTATCGAACTATTCCGATTGAAGATTTGATTGGCCCGAAAGGTAAGAACCAAAAGAACATGCGAGACCTTCCTCCTGAAAGTATCTATAAATACGCATGCGAGGATGCAGACATCACCTTAAAACTCAAGAACGTTTTAGAAAAAGAATTGGAAGCTTCAGGAGCAGCCAAACTTTTCTATGAAATAGAGATGCCTCTTGTCCCTGTACTTGCCTACATGGAAAAGAATGGAGTACGCATCGACACAAATGCTCTGAAAGAAACCTCACAGCACTTTACCCTGCGCATGAATCAAATCGAACAAGAAATTTATGAATTGGCAGGTACTGAATTCAACGTATCCTCTCCTAAACAAGTAGGTGAAATCTTGTTCGACCGATTAAAAATTGTAGACAAAGCCAAGAAAACCAAAACCGGACAATATGTAACCAGCGAAGATACCTTGGAAGGACTTCGCCACAAACATGAGATTGTCGGGAAGATACTCGACTATCGTGGGCTGAAAAAATTATTGAGCACGTACATTGATGCACTTCCACTGCTCATCAATCCACGAACAGGCAGAATACATACCTCATTCAACCAAACGGTAACGGCTACCGGAAGACTTAGTTCCAGTAATCCAAATTTACAAAACATACCCATCCGAAACGAGGACGGAAAAGAGATTAGAAAAGCATTCATCCCAGAAGAAGGATGTGAGTTCTTTTCTGCCGACTATTCTCAAATCGAACTCCGCATCATGGCTCATTTGAGTGGCGATCAGAACATGATTGAAGCTTTCCGCGAAGGAAATGACATCCATGCTGCTACTGCCGCCAAAGTATACAAAATAGATATAAATGAAGTCAGCCGTGAACAACGAAGCAAAGCCAAGACTGCCAATTTTGGTATCATCTATGGCATCAGCGTATTTGGATTAGCCGAACGTATGAACGTACCCCGCAGTGAAGCCAAAGAATTGATTGACGGATATTTCCAAACCTATCCACAAATCAAAGAATACATGGAGAAAAGCATTGAACGTGCCCGTATAAATGGATACATTGAGACGATATTCGGTCGTAAACGATATTTACCGGATATCAACTCACATAATGCGGTTGTAAGGGGATATGCAGAACGAAATGCCATCAACGCTCCGATTCAAGGTAGCGCTGCTGATATAATAAAGGTAGCCATGATCAGAATCTTCCATCGATTCCAAACTGAAAACATTCAGTCCAAAATGATTCTTCAAGTACATGACGAATTGAATTTCAGTGTCTTAAAGGAAGAAAAGGAAATGGTTCAAAGCATCGTCATAGAAGAAATGGAAAAAGCATATAGCATGCAAGTACCTTTAAGTGCAGACTGTGGGTGGGGTAACAATTGGTTAGAAGCACACTAAACCATCATAAACCAACAGGTGTTTCATGCTGACATTATTTAAATTTAAGTTGATTTTTTCGTCAAAATGTTATGACATATCATTTATATTCGTATATTTGCAGTACAAATGGAAAACCAAATAAAACTCATAATACTATGAAGAAAATTGTTAGCTCACTCATTTTTGTAGCGATGATGCTCATTGCTAATGTCAGCATCCATGCACAAAGCAACTTGATTCGTAACACCGAAGAAAAAGACGGTGTAATCGTTACGGAAACCGTATACAAACTAGATGGTGAAGGTTTGACTAATTACATGAAACACCACTACAAGTATGACGAAAACAAACAACGAATCGAAGACGAAGCATTGAAATGGAACGGTACTAGAGACGAATGGGAAAAAGACCTCTGCATCCGTTATACTCACACTGAAACAACAACTACTACTGAGTATTACAAATGGAACAAAAAGAAAAAAGATTATGTTCTTGTTCCTGAAATGACAATTACAATGGATAAATAGTCCTATAAAACTAAAAACTTCTAATTATTCTCTCTTTTAGTTGAAGGGTAGCTTTATAAAGCTACCCTTTTTTAGTATCTTTGCACCCAAATCATCAGATAATCATCAAAAAACATATAAAATATGGCATTAAAAGCAGGTATAGTAGGTCTCCCCAACGTAGGAAAATCTACTTTATTCAATTGTTTGTCGAGCGCAAAGGCGCAGAGTGCTAACTATCCTTTCTGTACCATCGATGCACAACAAGGACAGATTTCAGTACCAGACGAAAGACTGAACAAACTCGCTGAATTGGTAAAGCCGGGACGCATCGTTCCTGCTACTTGTGACATTGTAGACATCGCCGGTTTGGTTAAAGGTGCAAGCCAAGGTGAAGGTTTGGGTAACCAGTTTTTGGGAAATATCCGTGAAACCGATGCAATCATCCATGTATTGCGTTGTTTCGACAATGACAATATTGTACACGTAGACGGTTCTGTAAACCCTGTTCGTGACAAAGAAATCATCGACGCAGAACTTCAGCTGAAGGACCTTGAAACGGTAGAAAACCGTATCAAGCGTGTAGAAAAGCAAGCTCGTGTAGGTGGTGACAAGCAAGCTAAAATTGAATATGATGTACTTGTTGCCTATCGTGAAGCTCTTCTTCAAGGCAAATCGGCACGTACCGTAACCTTCGAAACCGAAGACGAACAGGCTGCTGCCAAGGGACTTTTCCTCTTGACTACCAAGCCGGTACTCTACGTATGTAATGTAGATGACACCTCGGCTGCTAATGGTAATCCTTACGTGGAAGCCGTTCGTGAGGCCATCAAGGACGAAGAAGCTGAACTCCTTATCATCAGCGCGCAGACAGAGGCCGACATCGCCGAACTGGAAAGCTACGAAGAAAAGCAGATGTTCCTGGAAGACATGGGCTTGAAGGAATCAGGTTGCGACCGTCTTATCAAGGCTATCTACAAGCTTTTGAACCTCGAAACATTCATCACCGCCGGTGAAATGGAAGTCAAGGCGTGGACATACCGCAAGGGTTGGAAGGCTCCGCAATGTGCCGGTGTCATCCACACAGACTTCGAAAAGGGCTTTATCCGTGCCGAAGTCATCAAGTACGACGACTACATCAAGTATGGCTCGGAAGCAGCCGTGAAGGAAGCCGGAAAGATGGGTGTGGAAGGCAAGGAATATGTCGTTCAGGACGGCGACATTATGCACTTCCGATTCAATGTATAAATCATAAAAAGAAAGCCGATGATATGAATTCATCGGCTTTCTTTTTATTTCCCCCTCACAATCTTCTTTATATCATTCAATTTATTCAAAGCTTCCAGCGGTGTAAGATTATTTACATCCAAATTCAAGATTTCATCACGCACTTGGCAAAGAACTGGATCTTCTAACTGGAAAAAACTGAGTTGCATACCGTCGCGATTGGAGGCGATTTCGGCCGTAGGCTTGGAGGAAATGCCTTGCTGGCGATTGTCCGTCTCCAGCTGGTTCAAAATGGTGTTGGCGCGCTTCACGATGCTCTTTGGCATACCTGCCAACTTAGCCACATGAATACCGAACGAGTGTTCACTTCCTCCCCTTTCGAGCTTGCGGAGGAAGATGACCTTGCCATCCACTTCCTTCACCGACACATTGTAATTCTTGATGCGTTTGAAAGACTTTTCCATCTCGTTCAACTCGTGATAGTGGGTGGCAAAGAGCGTGCGGGCTTTCGCCTTGGGATGTTCGTGGATGTGCTCTACAATGGCCCATGCGATGGAGATACCGTCATAAGTGGAGGTTCCTCGTCCCAATTCATCAAAAAGCACCAAACTTCTAGGTGAGAGATTGTTCAAGATATCTGCCGCTTCGTTCATTTCGACCATGAAAGTAGATTCACCTACCGAAATGTTATCACTTGCTCCTACACGAGTAAAAATCTTGTCTACCAAGCCGATACGGGCACTTTCAGCAGGCACGAAACAACCGATTTGAGCCAAGAGGGTAATGAGTGCCGTCTGACGGAGCAAAGCCGACTTACCTGCCATGTTAGGTCCTGTGATGATGATGATTTGTTGGTTATCGGCATCTAGGAGGACGTCGTTGGCGATGTACTTCTCTCCTACCGGCAATTGCTTTTCAATGACCGGATGTCGGCCTTGACGGATATCTATCACATCGCTATCCTCAATGACCGGACGAATGTACTTGTTCTCCCTCGCCACATTAGCAAATGCTAAGAGGCAATCCAGGCGAGCAATTTGAGTGGCGTTGATTTGGATAGCCGGAATGTATTCCGCCAAGTCCATCACCAAATCATTGTATAGCTTGGTTTCGAGCGAAAGAATCTTGTCTTCTGCACCAAGTATCTTTTCTTCGTATTCCTTCAATTCCTGGGTGATGTATCGTTCGGCATTGACCAATGTCTGCTTGCGAATCCATTCGGCAGGCACTTTATCTTTATGAGTATTACGCACTTCAATGTAATAACCGAAGACATTATTATAAGCAATCTTCAAGCTAGGAATTTCTGTTCGCTCGCTTTCGCGTTGTTGCATCTGGAGGAGATAATCCTTACCCGAATAAGCAATTTGACGAAGCTCGTCCAGCTCCGCATTGATGCCATCGGCTATCACCCCACCCTTATTCACCAACAAAGGAGGGTCATTCTTGATTTCACGGGCAATGCGGTTGCGGATGCTTTCACACAAGTTCAAGTGCTCGCCAATGCGTCGGAGGCTTTCATTTTCGGCATTGAGACACGCATTTTTAATCGGCTCAATCGCTTGGAGAGCCACTTTCAATTGCACCACCTCACGAGGTGAGATTCTACCCACGGCCGCTTTGGAAACGATACGCTCCAAATCGCCAATCAAGTGAAGCTTCTCTTCGATAAAATCTTTGAAATCAGGGTCACGGAAGAAGAATTCCACCACATCGAGGCGTTCGTTGATGGGCTTCTCGTCCTTCAACGGGAAGACTACCCAACGCTTCAGCAAACGGGCTCCCATGGGGCTGATGGTCTTGTCGATTACTCCCAACAGACTGCTGCCTCCATCGTTCATGCTTCCAAGGACTTCCAAGCTTCGTACCGTGAACTTGTCTAGTCGCACATAGCGGTCTTCTTCGATGCGAGAAAGTGAAGTGATGTGGCCGATTTGGTAATGTTGCGTCATCTCCAAGTATTGCAAGATAGCACCCGATGCCACAATACCATTCCTCAAATGCTCCACACCGAAACCTTTCAAGTTCTTGGTTTCGAAGTGCTTCAAAAGTTTCTCACGGGAAGATGTTTCATTGAATACCCAGTCTTCCAACTCGAATGTAAAGAATTTGCTTCCGAAATTTCCTTCGAACATGCCTCGCTTGCCACGTTCGAAAAGCACTTCCTTCGGGGCAAAATTATTCAAAAGCTTGTCAATGTAATCAAAAGGACCTTCGGCAGTCAAGAACTCCCCAGTCGAGATATCGAGGAAAGCCACACCACACGATGCCTTGCCAAAATGTACGGCCGCAAGAAAGTTGTTTTCCTTGTAAGACAACACATTATCATTAATAGCTACACCCGGTGTCACCAATTCCGTGATGCCTCGCTTCACCAACTTCTTGGTAAGCTTCGGGTCTTCCAACTGGTCGCAGATAGCCACACGCTTCCCTGCCCGAATCAACTTCGGCAGATACGTATCAAGGGCATGAAAAGGAAAGCCCGCCATCTCCACATGTTTGGCTTGTCCGTTGGCACGCTTGGTGAGCGTAATCCCCAATATATTAGCCGCCGTGATGGCATCTTCCGAATAGGTTTCATAGAAGTCACCACAACGGAAAAGCATCACCGCATCGGGATGTTTTTCTTTCAACTCGAAGTATTGCTTCATCATGGGGGTCATTACGACATCTTTTGCCACGGTAGTTTCCTTTCTTTTTAGTTCAACGTTTGATTGGTTTAGCTGACAAAGATAGGAAAAATGTGTGGGATTTATTATTTTTGCACCCGAAAATAAATCTATAAACGTATGACAAAAGAAACAAAGGGAGCTGACTTTAAATCAGCAACCGACAACAAGAAATTGTTTATCGAAACTTATGGTTGCCAAATGAATGTAGCCGACAGTGAAGTTATTGCTTCCATTATGCAAATGGCAGGCTATAGTGTATGCGATTCTCTCGACGAAGCTGATGCAGTATTCATGAACACCTGTTCTATCCGAGACAATGCAGAACAAAAGATTCTCAATCGCCTGGAATTCTTCCATGCCATGAACAGCAAGAGAGGAAAGAAAAATCAACTCATCGTAGGGGTATTGGGTTGTATGGCCGAACGTGCCAAACAAGACCTTATAGATAATCACCATGTGGACTTGGTAGTAGGTCCGGATGCTTATCTCACCTTACCTGAATTGATTGCAGCAGTAGAAGCCGGCGAAAAAGCCATCAACGTAGAGCTTTCTACTACAGAGACTTATCGCGATGTGATTCCTTCCCGCATCTGTGGAAATCATATTTCGGGATATGTAAGCATCATGCGTGGTTGTAACAATTTCTGCCACTATTGCATCGTGCCTTATACTCGTGGTCGTGAACGTAGCCGTGATTTGGAAAGCATCCTTAACGAAGTGCGCGACTTGGCTTCAAAGGGTTATAAAGAAGTGATTCTTTTGGGTCAGAACGTAAACTCTTATCGTTTTGAACGCGAAGGAGAAACCATCAACTTCCCTACCCTTCTTCGTATTGTGGCCGAAACCGCTCCTGGTATGCGTGTTCGCTTCACCACCTCTCATCCGAAAGACATGAGCGATGAAACACTCCAAGTGATTGCCGATGTGCCGAATGTGTGCAAGCATATCCACTTGCCGGTACAAAGCGGAAGTTCACGCATCTTAAAGTTGATGAACCGCAAATACACCCGTGAATGGTATTTGGACCGTGTAGCAGCTATCCGCCGCATTATCCCCGATTGTGGCTTGAGTACCGACATCTTCTCCGGCTATCACTCAGAAACAGAAGAAGACCATCAGGAATCGCTCTCATTGATGCGTGAATGTGGCTATGATTCGGCTTTCATGTTCAAATATTCTGAACGTCCAGGTACTTATGCATCGAAGCATTTGCCAGATGATATTTCGGAAGAAATCAAGATTCGTCGCTTGAATGAAATCATCGAACTCCAAAACCAACTCTCTGCCGAAAGCAACGCCAAGGATGTAGGTAAGGTGTTCGAAGTGTTGGTAGAAGGTGTATCTAAGCGTTCAAAGGAACAGCTTTTCGGTCGTACCCAACAAAATAAGGTCGTGGTATTCAACCGAGGAACTCATCACATTGGTGATTTCGTAAACGTTAAAATAACCGCTTCTAGCTCAGCTACTTTAATTGGTGAAGAAGTCTTTGAATAATACATATTGTCATTCAGAGCGAAGCGAAGAATCTCGGTAACACTCACTTTATGCTTCCGAGATTCTTCCTCCCTTCGGTCGTCTGAATGACAATTACTTTTATTAATTATGAGTAAGAAAGAAATCTACAAAAACAAGAACATCGAGTTTTTAAAGGAACTGTCCACCCAAGAAGGCATCATGAGCCTTCCTTACGGTATCTATTACAAGGTATTGAAAACAGGAGAAGGAAAGGTCTCTCCTACCGTCCGAAGCATTGTCAGCGTACACTATCGAGGTACTTTGATAGACGGAAAGGAATTCGACAATTCCTACAAGCGTAATTGCCCCGAAGCTTTCCGCCTCTGTGATGTGATAGACGGTTGGCAAATCGCTCTCCAACAAATGCATGCAGGAGACAAATGGATTATTTATATCCCATTTGAAATGGGATACGGTTCAAAGGCAAGTGGCCCTATCCCAGCCTTTTCAACTTTAGTATTTGAAGTAGAATTGCTTAGTGTGGCATAAGCATACAAAAAAGGCTTGGAAATTTCCAAGCCTTCTCTATACATATACCTTAATCTTCACATATTACTTTTGTGCCGGCATTACAATCCACATGATGAGGTAAGCCAAAAGGCCGAAACCACCCAACAATACACAAAGCAACCAAACAATACGAACGATGCTAGCATCCAAACCAAGAAATTCAGCCAAACCACCGCATACACCTGCAATCTTCTTGTTTGCAGAACGAACTAATTTTTTATCTGCCATTTTAGTTAAGTTTTAAAAATTTGCTGCAAAAATACAGAAAAAATGGAGCCTAACTTTTATTTATACTCTTAAAAGTCCTTAAAGAAACACCTTATATAAGCAATTTATTTGTTAATTTGCAACAAATTAGGGTAGAAGTGGACAGACTCAAGATAGATACATGCCCATTGTGCGGCGGACAACAATTGGAACATGCTTTGAATTGTACGGATCATTATGCTTCGGGCGAAACGTTCGAAGTGGTTCGTTGTGTACATTGTAATTTCTTAATGACACAAAAAGTGCCCGTTGAAGCAGAAATCGGAAAGTATTATGAAACTCCGGATTACATCTCACATTCAGACACACAGAAGGGTCTGATGAACCGAGTATACCATTGGGTACGTCAATACATGCTTTCCCGTAAAGCCGCACTTGTAAAACATTGCTCGAAAATATCAACCGGACATTTGTTAGATTATGGTACCGGCACCGGATATTTTGCTGATACCATGGTTCGCCATGGTTGGCAAGTAAATGCTATCGAGAAAAGCCCACAAGCCCGTGCTTTTGCTAAAAAGCACTTCGGACTGACTGTTGATACAGAAACGGCATTACCCAACTATCCATCGAACAACTTCGATGTAGTGACTTTATGGCATGTAATGGAGCATTTGGAACATTTGAACGAAATGTGGGAAACCATCCATCGGATACTAAAGAAAAAGGGAGTACTGATTGTAGCTGTACCCAATCCTGATTCGTACGATGCTAAAAAATATGGCGAATGGTGGGCCGCATACGATGTACCTCGACATTTGTGGCATTTCCGTCCAGCAGTCATGCAGCAATTCGGAGCTAAACATGGTTTTATCCTCGAAGAGAGAAAACCTATGCCATTTGATGCATTCTATGTATCCATGCTGACCGAAAAATACAAAGGAAGCAAACTTTCCTTTGTGAAAGGTTTATGGACGGGAACCTGTGCTTGGTTCAGTGCATTAGGAAAGAAGGAGCACAGTAGTTCCATGATTTATGTATTCAGAAAGAAATGATTATGACAAAGAGACCGAATTCTTTTTTCAATATGCAGTTTATTACCTCCAGCATCAGTACGACGTTGGTACTCTTGTTATTGGGTATGGTGGTATTCTTTGTGCTCTCTGCCAATAATCTCTCGAATTATGTTAGAGAGAACATCGGTTTCACCGTATTAGTAAGCGATGACATGAAGGAACCTGAAGCTTTGAAGTTTCAAAAAATATTAAACGAAAAAACGTATGTCAAAGAATCGGCCTACATATCTAAAGAACAAGCCTTAAGAGAGCAAACAGAAGCTATGGGTACCGACCCTGCTGAATTCTTGGGGTATAACCCTTTTACGGCTTCCATTGAGATCAAACTGAATGCTGAATATGCCAACTCGGATAGCATCGCTTGGATTGAAAAAGAAATATTGGCCAACAAAAAGGTGATGGAAGTAAGTTATCCACAAGATTTGCTCGACTCCATTAATCAGAACTTACAAAAAGTAAGTTTATTCCTCCTTGGACTTGCAGCACTTTTAACGCTTATTTCTTTTGCGTTGATAAACAATACCATTCGCTTGGCCATTTATTCCAAACGCTTCTTGATTCATACCATGAAACTGGTAGGAGCGAGTTGGGGATTCATCCGACGTCCATTCCTTCTACGTAACATGTGGATCGGTATATTAGCCGGACTGTTGGCTGATGCAATCTTAATAGCTATGGCATCCATGTTGGTGAAATACGAACCGGAACTTGTTGAAATTGTTACGCCGCAAACCATGTTAATCGTTATGGCTTCAGTTTTTGTCTTCGGTTTGGCAATCACTTCGTTGTGTGCATACATATCAATCAATAAATACTTGCGTATGAAAGCAAGTGCGCTTTATTACATCTAAAAAGAAAGAAAATGGATAAACAAAAGTTTGCTTTTAACAAGACCAACTTTATCTTGTTGGCTGCCGGTATGGCGATCATCATTATAGGATTCTTATTGATGACAGGACCGGGATCAACAGAAGGATATTTCGAACCGGACATCTTCAGTACACGCCGTATTGTTGTAGCTCCTTTGGTCTCTTTGTTCGGATTTGTGTTCATGATTTATGGAATTCTTCGTAAACCGAAAAATTAAGAAAAATGAGTCTATTTGAAACTATTATTATCGCCATTGTAGAGGGTTTGACCGAATTCTTACCAGTATCCTCTACAGGACACATGATCATTGCCCAAAACTTGTTAGGGGTAGAAAGTACAGAGTTTGTTAAGGCATTTACATTCATTATCCAATTCGGAGCTATCTTGTCAGTAGTTGTTTTGTATTGGAAACGATTCTTCCACTTGAACCATACACCTGCACCTGAAGGCACCAATAGCTTGCAACGCTTTTTGCATAAGTTTGACTTTTATTGGAAATTGTTTGTTGCGTTTGTACCAGCTGCCGTATTGGGTTTGCTCTTCAGCGATGCAATTGATGCCATGCTCGAAAGTGTCATGGTAGTAGCCATTATGCTGATTATCGGAGGGGTATTTATGCTTTTCTGCGACAAGATATTCAACAAAGGTAGCGACGAAACCCCATTTACCGAAAAACGTGCTTTCATGGTGGGGTTATACCAATGCATTTCCATGATACCTGGGGTTTCCCGTTCCATGGCAACCATTGTAGGGGGTATGTCACAAGGACTTACCCGTAAGGCTGCAGCCGAATTCTCCTTCTTCTTGGCTGTGCCGACCATGTTCGGTGCTACATTGTACAAGATGTACAAATTGCTTAAGGAGGGGGGTACAGAACTGATTATGAACAACATGACTACATTGATTGTAGGTAACGCAGTGGCCTTTGTTGTAGCCATGCTTGCTATTAAGTTCTTCATCGAATATGTACAAAAGTACGGTTTCAAAGCTTTCGGTTGGTATCGAATCATTGTAGGAGGTACCATACTTATCATGCTACTTGCCGGACAAAACTTAACAATTGCCTAATGAATTTTAAAGAGGGGGAAGTATTATACTTCGACAAGCCGTTAACATGGACATCATTTGCGGTTGTCAATAAAATCAGATATCATCTTTGCCGTAAATTAGGGGTAAAGAAACTAAAGGTCGGTCATGCAGGAACACTCGACCCGTTGGCTACCGGTGTCATGATTATATGCACTGGTAAAGCTACCAAACGAATCGAAGAATTCCAATATCATACCAAGGAATATGTAGCAACGTTGATGTTGGGGGCTACTACACCATCTTATGATTTGGAAAAGGAAATCGATGCAACTTATCCAACAGAGCACATTACTCGTGAATTGGTGGAAGAAACATTGCAAAAGTTCATTGGCAGCATCGAACAGATACCTCCAGCATTCTCGGCATGTATGGTAGACGGCAAACGTGCTTACGATTTGGCTCGAAAGGGTGAAGAAGTAAACCTGAAACCCAAAACACTCGTCATTGATGAAATAGAACTATTAGAATGTGAACTTCCTGTCATCAAAATTCGAGTGGTATGCTCCAAAGGTACTTACATCCGTGCTTTGGCACGTGACATCGGCGAAGCACTCCAGAGCGGTGCACACCTTATCGGGTTGATCCGCACTAGAGTAGGAGAGGTGAAGCTCGAAAACTGCATGCAAGTAGAAAGCTTTGCGGAATGGTTAGATAAACAAGAAATAGAAATTATAAACGAATAAGGAGAGACCCTATGAAACTGTCACAATTTAAGTTCAAGTTGCCGGAAGAGAAAATCGCTCAGCATCCGGCTAGATACAGAGATGAATCACGCCTTATGGTAGTACATAAGAAGACAGGTGAAATTGAACATCGCATGTTTAAGGACATTCTGGAATATTTTGACGACAAGGATGTATTCATTTTTAACGACACTAAGGTATTTCCTGCCCGTCTGTATGGCAATAAGGAAAAGACTGGTGCGCGAATCGAAGTATTCTTGTTGCGCGAGCTGAATGAAGAACTTCGTTTGTGGGATGTTTTGGTCGACCCTGCACGTAAAATCCGTATCGGGAACAAATTATATTTCGGTGAAGACGATTCTATGGTTGCCGAAGTGATTGACAATACCACTTCTCGTGGACGCACCCTTCGTTTCCTTTACGACGGCCCACACGATGAATTCAAAGAAGCTCTCTATGCACTTGGTGAAGCACCACTGCCACATTTCATCGACAGACCCGTTGAAGAAGACGATGCCGAACGTTTCCAAACTATTTTTGCCAAAAACGAAGGTGCAGTTACCGCTCCAACTGCAGGTCTACATTTCAGCCGTGAATTAATGAAACGCATGGAAATCAAGGGTATCGATTTCGCATTCATTACCATGCACGCAGGTTTGGGCAACTTCCGTGAAATCGATGTAGAAGACCTAACCAAGCATAAAATGGATAGCGAACAAATGTTCGTGGAAGCTGATGCTTGCCGTATTGTGAACAATGCTGTAGACGAAGGCCGTCGCATTTGTGCAGTAGGTACGACTGTCATGCGTACAATCGAAACAGCTGTGGGTACCGACGGACACCTCAAGGAGTACGAAGGTTGGACCAACAAGTTCATTTTTCCTCCATATGATTTCTCGGTTGCCAATGCTTTGGTTACTAACTTCCATATGCCATATTCGACCTTGTTGATGTTGGTAGCAGCTTATGGTGGTTATGAATTGATTATGGAAGCATACGATGTAGCTTTAAAAGAAGATTATCGTTTTGGCACATACGGTGATGCTATGTTGATTTTAGATAAGTAAACTCACTTTCAGACAAAGTGAAGAAAGATAATACACATATCGTTTATTTGGGCTTAGGTACAAACCTTGGCAACAAAGAAGCCAATTTGAAAGAAGCGATAGAAGAAATCAGAAAGCGGGTAGGGGAGGTTACTTCCCTGTCCGCTTTTTATGCAACAAAACCTTGGGGCTTTGAATCGGATCATTCTTTTCTAAATGCCGTCTGTCGTATTTCTACCCCATTTTCACCGAGAGAAGTCCTACACCTAACCCAAGACATTGAACGTTCGTTAGGACGATTAAAAAAAACCGTAAACAGACAATACAGTGACCGGTTGATTGACATCGACATCCTACTATATGATGACATACATATGAATACCTCCGAACTGACAATTCCTCATCCTTTAATGTGGGAACGTGAGTTTGTAACAATTCCATTAAAAGAAATTGCACCGGAAATAACTAAACCCCTTCCTAACGACATTTAAGAATTTTTCTTCCGCAACTGGACAGGAGAATGCTCCTTTACACGAATAAAACTTACAACTCCAGCCACTGCCGCTAAAAACACAGCTACCCAAAGACAAACTTTTCCACCTTCGCCTGGAGTGGTCATTAGATGCAGAAATACTGCCACAAGAGCTGTACCAAGTGTCTGACCAAGTACACGGGCTGTTCCCAGCATACCACTTGCCCCACCACTTCGATTGATCGGTGCTGAAGTAGTAATCGTCACATTATTAGGAGTCTGGAACAAACCAATACCAATACCACAAACAGCCATTCGCCAACCCATATTCCATAAAGAAGTACCTTCCCCCAATGAAGTGAGAGTCAACAATCCTATGGTAAAGATACACATTCCTATACCACCTAATATGCCAGGATGTACCCGTTCAATCAATCGTCCAGCCAGTGGAGCCGTTAATGTAGTAGCTAGTGGCCAAGGAGTCATTAACAATCCCGTTTCTGCCACACTCAACCCCAATGAATGCTGCATAAAGAAGGGGAGTGAAACCAACGCCAACATTTGGGCTGTAAAACAGGTAATACTACATCCAATCGACAAAGAAAATATCGGAATACGAAACAAATCTACAGGAAGAATAGGTATAGGAATCTGTAATTGACGACGGACATAGACAACACCTACCAATATTGTAACCACAGCTTGAAGTACCAATAAAGTAGAAAAGCCATTGTGAGACATCTGCTCTATAGTGTATATCAATAGCCCAAAAAATACAGCATTCAACACCACACTTCCCCCATCCAGCGTACGAGGAACTTTGGAAGACGGATTATGTGGAAGCAATTTCCATCCAATAGTAAGGGCAAGTAAACCAAGCGGGATATTCATCAAAAAAATCCACGACCAATGGCCAACAGAAAGAATAGCTCCTCCAATGGCCGGCCCTGAAGCCGCCGTTACAGCCACAATTACCGCATTAGCAGCCATCACTCTTCCCAAACGATTAGAAGGGAAAATTAAACGTAATAGAGCCGTATTGATACTCATGGTGCAAGCACCACCAATACCTTGCAGTACACGTGAAGCCACCATCATCTCGAACGATGTACTCATGGCACACAATGCCGAAGCCGTAACAAATACACTTACCCCAAAAAGAAATACCCGCCGATAACCAAAAACATCACCAATGGCAGCAAATCCGAGCAGCAACATAGTCAACACTAACTGATACGCATTCACTACCCAAATACTATCTGAAGGAGTCACTCCAAATTCTTTAGACAAGGTAGGCAAGGCGACATTCATTATGGTGCCGTCCAATACCCCCATCATGATAGCAGCCAAAACAGCAATAACTGCTAAATAGGAGTGAGGAGTGATTGAATTCTTTTCTATACTCATGGGAACAAAGTTACAAAAAAAAGGAACATACCATGTTAAAGAACACCGAAAGTCTATGTTGTGTTGAAAAATATACGTATCTTTGCACCCGTAAAAACAGTGGAGAGATTTGAGTAGCTTGCAACCACGGAAAAAAATGCTAAAACAACATTGACTTTCTATGTCTACCTACTCTGAATTCCTATCCCCCGTTTTGGTTTTAGTTTTTTTATTATCAACTATCAATTATCAATTAAAAATGGGATACTTATTCACATCCGAATCGGTGTCTGAAGGACACCCCGACAAAGTGGCCGACCAAATATCGGACGCTGTGCTTGACAAACTGTTGGCATTCGACCCCAGTTCGAAAGTAGCTTGCGAAACGCTTGTAACCACCGGACAAGTGGTTATGGCCGGAGAAATCAAGACCGAAGCCTACGTTGACCTCCAGCGCATTGCCCGCGAAGTCATCAACCGCATCGGCTATACAAAAAGCGAATACATGTTTGAAGGAAACTCGTGCGGTGTGCTCAGCGCCATCCACGAACAGAGTGCCGACATCAACCGTGGCGTGGAACGCGAAGACCCGATGAACCAGGGTGCAGGCGACCAAGGTATGATGTTCGGTTATGCCACCAACGAAACCGAAAACTATATGCCGCTTTCACTCGACTTGTC